>DAOTFU010000006.1:10004-40471 GCA_035446765.1 Candidatus Absconditabacterales bacterium | reverse complement strand
AAACCTCCGAAACTTCATCATTTACCACCCATTCATCATCTACCACCCAACATAAATCGTCATGTTCATGTGCTTAACAAAAAGATTGATAGTGCCAACATTCAATAAGAGGATACTATTGCCAAGAAAACTGTACCTATTACAAATAAATAGCTTAATATAGATCATATTAATCATAAAATCAAAAAACTGATTCGTCATTTCTTTTTTATTTTCTTTTTTCTAGTACCAGATTGCTTTTCCATTATAAATCTAGATGTTAGAATATACAAAAATATAAACAGAGCAAACTCTACTCATCTAGTATTTGTTTGTATTTTGGGTTCTGCGTTTGTGCTTGCATTTATATATGCCAATGTTTCAGGATCTTTGTTTATATAATTTATGATATCTTGTATTGTATTATCGATTCATTGATAATATTTTTCTTGTTGAAAATTATTTGGAATATTTTTCTCAGCTAGTCTTTTTGATATATTGTCAGTAATTATAGCTTCTAATCAGTATCAGACTTGTGTTCTTCGTTCTCTATCTTTCATAGCAAACAATATAAATAATCAATTATCTTTTTCACTATCTCATATTCATCGAGCTTCTGCAACATCTATTGAATATGTAAATATATCTTCTCATTCAAGTGAGTTGATTATTAATATTCAAATTTCTACATCTGTGTTTTGCCAAAATTTATATATTTTTTGCTCCAATAATTCTTCTTCTTGATTACTTAAGATATTGGCTTGATCTAATATGTATCAGTCTGGTTTTGGTATATTTAAGGCGTTGCTAAATCAGACAAACAATAATATAAAAGATAGTATATAGATTATTTTTTTCATATTTTTTAAATTTGATAATAGTAAATACTGTCTTAATATATAAATTTTTGGATTAAAAAAAAGACTAACTGAAATGCAGTTAGTCCGTACAATAGGTGATCACCTAGAGACGGAACTAACTCTTTAGATACAGAGAGTTTATGAATAAATTTGACTTTTGTACCAAACTTATTTTATAAACCCTATATATGTTTTTGATAAATCAAAAATTGTCATATTTATCAAAAAAAACCGTCTCTAGATTTTTTGTATACTTTTCACTTTGGTAAGTTACTTGGCATACTTCTAAAATCTAATTGAATACAATTTAGATTAAAGATCGTTTCTTCAATTTTTTTATATTTTTGTTTTTGCATCTTCAAAATATTCATATATATAGGTAAAACAATAGAAAAAAAACAAAATCCTCTAATCTTTTGTTAGCACTTTTTGAAAAAAAAGAGTATAATCCTCTACTCTTTTGAGTTTTATTATATGTAGTTGTGTGTTTTTTATGAGACATTATATCAATTATGAACTAGTATAGTTAAAATTCTTGCCTCCGGCGGGTTACTTTTGGCTTCCCCCGCTATTCAGACGGGGCGCAGCAGCTCCAAAAGTAACCAAAAAAGCCTCGGATTATATTAATATCGTGCAAATTCCTTCGGAAGCATACTAATTAATATAATCCTATTTTTTATATATCTAATTTTAATTAATAAGTTCAGTCTGTCTTTTCTTGTGATATTTCTGCAAATTTCATGATCTCTTTTCTAAACATCAATTCTATTTCTCCAACTGCTCCATTTCTATTTTTTCTTACACATACGTCTGTATGTCATTTTTTATCTGTATCTGGGTCATAGTAATCTTCTCTATGAAGCATTATTACACTATCTGCATCTTGCTCAATAGCTCATGATTCTCTTAGATCACTTAGTTGTGGTTTTTTGTCTATTCTTTGTTCTACAGCACGAGAAAGTTGAGAAAGAGCCATAATAGGTACTTCTAATTCTCTTGCTAATTCTTTTAATCATCTTGATATTTCACTGATCTCTTGTACTCTGTTTCAAGAATAAGCAGCAGAACCGTGCATCAACTGTAGGTAATCGACTATTACTAGATCCAATTGTCACTTTTCTATTTTTAATCTTCTTAATTTTGATTTTAGTATTGGTACACTAGCAGCAGCTTTGTCGTCTATATATATTTTTTTTTCTCATAGTTGTTGGATTGCATCTCACATTTTTGAAAAATCTTCATTGTCCAACAATCATTTTGTGATTTTGTGCATTGGTATCTGTGCTACCTCTGATATGATTCTATCTACTATTGATTCAGATCCCATTTCCAGTGAAAATACCGCTACAGCTTTGTCTTGATTGATAGCTATGTTTGATAATATATTTAAAGCAAAAGATGTTTTTCACATACTTGGTCTTGCAGCTAATATTATTAATTCTCATGGTTTGAATCATGCAAGCATGTCATCCAATCATCTATAACCAGAAAATACTTTCTTTTCATTTATCTTTTCTGGATTGTCCACTATTTCCATGTAGTCTTCTACTCTATTGTCCAATATATCTTTTATCTGCAATATACTATCTCCAGTTTGGTTTTGTGTGAGGTCAAATATTTTTTTCTCAATATTTTCCATAATCTGTATCGTGTCATCTTGTTTGTATACTTCTCATATTATATTTTGAGAGACCTTTAGTATTCATCTAAGTGTAGACTTGTCTTTTATTATTTTTGAATAATCTGCACATCCAGATGTAGACAATAAAAAAGTGGATAATTCATATATATAATCCATTCATCATATCAGATCTAATTTTCCATCTTTTGTGAGTTGATCTCACACTGTCACAACATCTATTGTTTTACGATTGGATCGTAAAGTCTTGATGGCTTCATATATTGTCTGATGCTCTTTTTGATAAAAATCTGCTGGTTCTATTTTATCTCATTCATATATCCAGATTGTTTCGCTATCCATTAAGGCTCCACATAAAACTCACTTTTCTGCTTCTATATTGTGTGGTGGCAATTTAATATCTTCTGTACTGATCATGCTAGTTAAAAGTTTATAAAGTTAAAAGTTTTAAAGTATCAATATTTTTTATAAAAAAAAATGTTGAATATGCAAGAGAAAATGTAGTTTAAAACTGGATTTTCTTCACATGATATCAACATTTTTTCCACAATATTAAGGTTTATTTTTAGTCAAATAGTTTTCAGTCTGTAAATATCTTATTGTTTGCTTCCATCCAAGATTGTATATTTCATATATCTTTATATGGTTGGAATTCCATTGCCAAGATATCTTCTTCATCTTTCAATATTTTTATAGCATCTGGTAAGTGAGTTTCTCAAGATCTACCATCTGTTTTTGTTTCTTCTATTTTATCGAATATCTTATATGGCAATATTGCTACTCAATTTCGAATTAAATTTCCTGGTGCGTCTTCTACTTTTGGTTTTTCTACAAAATCTTTTACATTTTTGTTTTCGTCAATGCTTACTATACCATATTTATATACTTCTTCCATTGGTACTTTATGACATGCTATTATTGGTTGTGGATTCTTATTAAATTGATTCATCATTTCTTCGAACATTTTAGTTGGATATATACAATCTGGAAATATTACCATAAAATAATCGTCTTTTATCCAAGGCTTTGTCTGAAATACGGCATGTCATGTTCAAAGGGCTTTTAATTGCCTTATGAAAGTATAGTTTGCTAATTGAGTGGGTGCTATTATTTTTTCTAAGATTTCATTTTTTCCAGATTTTTCTAAAGCTTGTTCTAGTTCAAAGTTTCTATCGAAGTAGTCTTCTAATGCTTTTTTATATTTAGAAGTTATCATAATTACGTCTTTTATTCAGGCTTTTGATATATCTTCTATACAATATTGTATTACTGGTTTATCTCATACTGGCAACATTTCTTTTGGAATGGTTTTATTTATTGGTAGAGTTCTAGTACCAAATCATGCAGCTACAATAATTGCTTTCATTATTTTTTTATTATTTTATAAAATTATTTTGCAAAAAATTTATAACTAAATTCCAGTCACTTTTCAATTAATTCTATATCAAAATTTTCATTTACTCCGTGCATATTGCAATCTTGATTTGCCAATGGTATAGACAATATTTTGGAGCAAACATATTGTTGGAAAACTCATATTATTGGTAATGATCATCAAGATCTTGTGTATATTGGTTTTTTGCCATATACTTTTTCCAATATATCATAAGCTTTTTTTATATAATAGTTTTCTAGATTTAGTTTTATTGGATTTGTAGAGGGATCAAAAAATATTTTCAAATTTACATAGTCAGGAGTATTATCTTTTACTCGTTTCTCAAAATTATTTTTTATAAATTCATATTTTTGGTTTGGCACTATTCTAAAATTTATATTTGCTATTGCTTTGTTTGGTATAGCATTTTTAAAATATTTTGTATATCCACTAGAAATTCATGTGATTTCTGCACATGGATAAAATCATGTTTTTGTATAATAATCAATATCTTTTATTCTAATGTGTTTTATGTCATAATCTTTTTTTATTTTTTCTTGATTGAATGGAATTTTTCTGTTTATTGATTTTTGATTTATATTTATATCTTCGGTGTCATAGTAGAAATATGGTATTGTAATTTTGTTATTGATGTCGTATAATTTTCAAAGTAATTTATTTAGTTCTTGAGCCGAATTTGGTATTATGTCTCCAAATATTCATGTATGTAAATCCGTATTTGCAGTTTGTATTTCTAGTTGCGCATTGAATCATCATCTGAAACCGGATTCTATTGTGGGTGTATTATCTATTAAATTTCAGTCTGATATTAATATAAAATCTCATTTTATATTATCTGGATTTTCTTTTATAAACTCTGATATTCATTCAGAACCTATTTCCTCTTCTCACTCTAAAATAAATTTTATATTGTAATTTAGTTTATTTTCTTTTATTAACTTTAAAATACTGACTATGTGTATCAAAGTTTGTCATTTGTTGTCTACTATTCCTCTAGCTATCAATTTATCTTTTCACATGAATAAGATGAAGGGGTCGTCTTTCCATCATTCATCTTTTGAGGCAGATTGTACATCATAATGTCAGTATACAATTCAAGTTTTTTGTTCTATATTGTTTTGATAGGATGCTATGATTATAGGGTTTCAATATCATTTGATGCTTTCAACTTCAAGATCATGATCTTTAAATAATTGTATTAGTCGATCATGGCAATTTTCTATATCTTTTTTATAACTTGGATTTGTTGAAATACTAGGAAATTGTATGTATTCTTTTAACAATTTATAATAGTCAGCTTTCATGTAGGATTTTAATTTAAAACAGTAAATTAATTTTCTGTTTTTGTTGGTATTGTTTGTATTTTCTTTTTTGCTTTTTCATGGTTTGGTTCTTGTTCTAGTACTTTAAAATAATATTTTTTTGCATTATCCATGTCTTGTATTTCTTCGTAAAGTTCTGCTAGAGTGAATGCATAATTTGCATTTGTAGGTCTAAGTTTTACTATCTTTTCCATTGTAGCTATGGCGTCTTTTTTTCTTTCTGTATTGTACATAATTTCTACCATACTTACATGATATTTTGGATTGTTTGATTTTAGATCAATAGCTTTTTCTATAAGTATTTCTGCTGTTTCATAGTCTCAATTTATGAGATATATCTCACCTATTTGTCGTATTACATTATGATCTTCTGGATCTTTTTCTGTTATTTTTTTCAATAAAGATAGTGCTTTTTTGTGATTTCATATTGTAAAATATAAGTCAGCCAGCTGTTTGTTTAATTCTAAATTTTCTGGTTCTATTGCTAGACCTTCTATTAACTTTTTTTCATATTCTTCCAATTTTCAATCTTTTTTGTATGAATTAGCTTCGTACAATATTTTTTCTAATAATTTTTTTTGTTTTTCTTGGATATTTTTATCTGTTTGTTCTATTACCTTTTCCATTTCATTGTTTTTATTTTTATTTTCTTCTTTTTCTTCATTGAATATTTCGCTTGTGATTTCTTCTTGTATATTATTTTCTTTTTTTGCTTCTTCCGCCCTTTGTTTTAAAAGGTCATCTTTCATTTTATCTAGTGCCTTTATGTTGCTTATTTTTTGTTTTATTAATTTTCATATTTTTGATGATTTTTTACTAATAAAAATGATTAATATTCCCAATGGGAAAAGAAGTATAACAACAGTCAGTACTATCCAAAGTATTGTTCCAAATTTTATCATTTTTTTAATTTTAAATTAAAATTATCATTCGATTTGATCTTTAATCTTTTCTAAGTCTTTTTCTTCTTGTGTTTTTATTTTTGGATCTGGTTCTTTTGTTACTTTTATTTCTCAAGTTGGTACTCTAAAGACTTCTCAGTCTTTTGTTCTCAATGTCACATCTCATGTCATAATATTGTAAGATGTAGCAATTCATTCTACATTTCATTTTAAATATTTTACTTCACTTCCTTTTTTTGGATATTTTTTGCTTTCTTCTCTATATACTTCAATTTCATACATTAAAGAACATTTTAATTTTCCACATCTTCATTTCAATCTCTCTATGTCTCTTCATTCTAGATTTTGTAATATTAGGTTTTCCATCTCTATACTAGGCAGTGGTAGTGTTGTTTTACAATGCATTGGTATAACGCCTCCAGCACCACATGGTAAATTGTCTGTTCTTGGGTCCATTTTTACCATATCTCTAGCTCATACTTGAAATAAGAAGATGTTTTTTCATATTTTTTCTCTAAATTTTTTTACAAAATCTGTAAAAACATATCTTTCTTCAGAGTAAAAATAGAAATATAATTGATCTAGATATATATGAAATCTAGCTGTAATTGGTATTGATCATTCAAATTCTTTTTTAAATTTCTTTTTGAATATTGGGAATATTTTGAGTGCAAATTTATTTTGTTCTTCAAAGTATTTTTTTTCTTCACCTTCCAATATTTTTGTAAAATGTCATATCCTGTCTGTATCAATATCGTGTCAAATATACATTCATACTGATGGTTTTTGATTGTTGTCTTCCATTGAATAAACCAGCATATCTCATGGTTTTAATTTTTTTTTGGTTTCTTCATCAATTCACAAAACTTTTATATTTTTGTTGGTATATCGATCAAGAGTATATACAAATTGTTGATTTTTTTTATTTTCCATAAGTTTGATTTTATATTAAAAGTTTCCTATTTTTTGGTCATCATTTTTTCGAATTTTTCTTTTGTAAGATATTCTTTTTTTAACAAAACTTTACACATTGTATTAATTTTTTCTTTATTTTTTTGTATTATTTCTTTTGATTTTTTATAACAAGAATTCATATATTTTTTTATCCTTTCATCTATTTTTTCAGCTGTTTTTTCACTATATTTTTTGTATGGTAAATATTCTTCTTTATCTTTATCAAAGTACATGATAGGTCATATCTCTTCATCCATACCAAATTTCATTACCATGTCTGATATCATTTTTGTAGCTCTTTCAAAATCATTTGAAGCTCATGTGGTAATTTCGTCTTTTCAAAAGAAAACCTCTTCAGCAGCCCTTCATCAAAGTAATGATATTGTTTCTTCTATGATTTTATTTTTTGAGTATAAATATCTATCTTCTTCTGGTATTTTTCGTGTAGCTCATAGTGCTTGTCATCTACGTACTATTGTAATTTTTTCTACACCATCAGCATTTTTTAATAAGTGTGAAGTTACTGCGTGTCATAGTTCGTGATAGGCAATAATTTCTTTTTCTTTTTCTTTCATTCATTTTACTTTTTTTTCTGGTCACATCAAAACTTTTTCTAAAGCATATTCAAATTCTGTGTCTGTGATTATTTTTTTTCAATCTTTTGCTAATTTTAATGCGGCTTCATTTACTATATTTTCTATATCAGCTCAGACTAAACTACTTGTTCTTTTGATAAGCGAATCCAAATTAATCTTTTTATCTATTTTTTTATCTTTGAGATAATAATTAAAAATTTCTTTTCTTTCTTCAAATGTTGGTGCAGACACAAGTACTTTTCTGTCAAATCTTCAAGCTCTTAATAGTGCTGGATCTAATATGTCAGGCCTATTTGTCGCAGCTATTACTATTACATTTGTTTTATTATCAAAACCATCCATTTCTGTAAGTATTTGGTTTAATGTTTGTTCTTGTTCTTGGTGTCATCCAGTATGTCATAATCATCTTTTTCTACCTATAGCATCTATTTCATCTATAAATATTATAGCTTTTCATGCTGATTTTGCTTTGTTAAATAGACTTCTAACTTTTGCTGCACCCATACCAACCAACATTTCCATAAATTCAGAACCTGATACAGAAAAAAATGGTACTGATGCCTCTCCAGCTACTGCTCTAGCTAAAAGCGTTTTTCAGCTACCTGGTTGTCAGTATAACAATACTCATTTTGGATGTCTTGCTCATACTTTGTGATATTTATTTGGGTTTTTTAAATAATCTACTACTTCAGATAGTTCTTCTTTTACTTCTTCCATACCAGCAACATCTTTAAATTTTGCACTAGCTCTAGTTTTTATGTTTTCTTTTCAAGCTTTAGTATTGAATGGTAAGCCTCCTCATTTTGGTAAAGCAAATTTCATTACCAACAAAAATAAAGCAAAGAATATTAATAGTGGTAGTATTTCTTTTGCCATATTTCCAAAGAAATTTCATTCATCAGTTTGTATATTGATTTCTGTTTTTCCGCTTATACTTATTCACAAGTCTTTCAAAGATGTATTTTCTGGTTTTTTAGACTCAAAAGTGTTGTATATTTTTTCTTCAAAAGATTTTTGTAGTACCATAAATGATTTTGACTCTCATGTTCATACAAAAGTATATCATATTAGTGTACTATCGTTTACAACATCTATTTTATCAAAATCATTAGATTTATATTTTTCAAGGAAGTCATTTAGAGAAAGCTCCTCTTTTTGTTCTATTTTTTCTATTGTGTTTCATTCAAAACTTGTGTTTGATTGATATGTTTGGAATATAGTTATAACTATCAATACAATCAATATCAGTATTCGTACATTTTTTGTTTTCTTCAACATATTTTTTTTGCAATAATAAAATAATTTATCTCACTTTTTATATCAAAATTGCTTGAAATTTCAAATAGAAAACATTAAATTGATTGAGAATTAAAAATTAAAAAAATATAATTAATGACTTTGAAAACCGATCTGAAGACGACACCAAGATATGTAAATATTCTTCAAAAGAATTGAATAGAAACTTTGAGGGATTTTTTGCAGTATTTTCCTAGAGATTACGAAGACAGAGAAAATATAATAAAATTGGATCAAATTAATTTGCAGGATAAGATGTCTATTTCTGTTAAGGGTTTTATAACAGAGAAAAAATTTTTTCAAAGATGAAGAAAAAAGATATATGATATTAGATTTAGAGACGAAAATGGAGATATGGGTCAAATATCTATATATAATGCTTCTTTTTTGGCATCTAAATTGCAGTTGAGTACTTGGTATGTAATTACAGGTAAACCTAGTTTTAGATTTGGTAGATTTGTTTTCTCAAATCCGCAAGTGACTCCATCTACAGTTTTGGAGGATGAAGATGTAGACAAGGATTTTGCAGTAGGTAGGATATATCCTATATATCCAGAGATGAATGGAATTAAGCCTGGTTGGTTTGCTGAAAAGATTTGGAATTGTATATGAGATATTGATAATTTATTTGAAGAATATTTGCCAAAAGAATTTTTGAAAAAGTTTGATCTGATAGATGTAAAAAAGACCATAAGAAATATACACTACCCTATTGATTTAGACACAAATAGACAAGCAAAACATAGAATTTTTTTTGATAGATTGCTTAGGATACAATTGTATTCTTTGATAAATAGAGATGAATATCAAAAATGACTTATTGTAGAAAAAGATGTGAAAATAGATTGGTCTATAGTAAAGGAAATTGTATCTAAGTTGGCTTTTGAATTGACTTGAGCACAAAAAAAAGCTTTAAAAATAATTGTAGAAAATATACATGATCAAAAACCTATGATGAGATTGTTGCAGTGAGATGTTGGTAGTGGTAAGACAGTTGTGGCTGCTATTGCGGCATATTATGTATACAAAAAATTTTGATGACAGTCTGTATTTTTGGCACCTTTGGAAGTATTAGCAAATCAACATCATAAGACTTTAGCAAAACTATTGCTACCATTATGACTTCGTATAGAAATACTTAAGTGATCTCTTACAAAAGATCAAAAAGATAAAATAAAGTCAGATTTGAGACAATGAAAAATTCATCTATTGGTATGAACTCATGCAGTCTTGCAAGATGATGTAGATTTTAAAGATTTAAAATTTGTAATAATAGACGAACAGCATAAATTTGGTGTGAAACAAAGAGCCGTGTTTCATCAATTTTGAAACCCTCATATATTGCAAATGAGTGCTACACCAATACCTAGATCTATGGCCTTGGCATTTTTTGGTGAATTTGATGTGAGTGTGATAGATGAGATGCCAAAATGAAGAAAAGAAATCTATACCAAAATTATTTCAGAGAAAGAATATATAAAATTAAAGCAATGGGTTTTGACTAGGATTATGGATAAACAAAAGGTATTTGTAGTAACCCCTTTGATTGAAGAATCTGAAAAGATGGAAGAATTGAAGGCTGCTACAGTTGAATTTGAAAATGTAAAAGAATTGTTTCCAGAATTAAAAGATAGGATATGACTTCTGCATGGTAAGATGAAATCGTCAGAAAAAGATCAAGTAATGAAAGATTTTCAATGAGATAAATATGATATATTGGTGTCTACTACGGTAATTGAAGTATGAGTGGATGTGCCAGAAGCAACCGTAATGGTGATTAAAAATGCTGAGAGATTTGGTCTTTCTCAACTTCATCAGCTTAGATGAAGAATAGGTAGAAATGAATTACAATCATATTGTTTTTTGGAGACAAAGAAAAAGTCTGGAGATACCTACAAAAGACTTAAAGCAATGGAAGATACAAATGATGGTTTTAAATTGGCAGAATTGGATTTGCAAAATCGTGGTGCTGGAGAAATTTTGTGAACAATGCAATCTGGTGAGGCTGACATTCCTTTGGAGGTTTTGAGTGATATCAGATTTATAGAAAAAGTAAGAGAATGAGCAGAATGGCTATTGAAGAAATATCCTTGATTGGAAGGTCTTGGTGGATTGAAAAATCAATTGGATACTAGGGTTGGGAAATTATTAGTGTAGTTTTAAATAGTAGTCATATACGTTGGTTTAAACACAGACATATATTGTAGAAACTCATTTGGATGAGTTATTTTTTGTAATTTTTTATCATCCAATCATTGTACTATTAGTTCGACACAATTGAAATGGTCATCAAATTGTCATGTTTTATTTTTTCTCAATCATCATATATGAGATGATCATTCGCTATCTAATCATCTTATTCATCATCATATAGCAGCATTGAGATCATATTTTTTTCAGATTTGCTTATCACTGAAAGTGTTAATTTTATCTTTAATGTTTTGTGGTGGTCTTAATATTAATGCATCATATCATTTCAGATTAGACGCTTTTCTATAATCGCTTAATTTAACTTCCTCTACTCATCTTCATTTTTCTAATCCTGCAGTAGATCAACTCATAGTAGCATGTCTAATTCGTATTGGATCTTTTTTTGTGATGATAGCACTATGAGTAAAGTCTGTTTCATATTCTTTTCAATAAGCTTTTAGTAGTTTTGTTCCATGATCTGTTTTTTCAACTTTTTTATTTAGAAGTATTATATCTCAGACTTCTATTTCTTTTTTTAATTGTTCTTTTTTATTGCCTGTTCATCAGTTTTCCAGTTTTTTGTTTTTTGCTTGGCTCAATAAATATGTAAATTTTAAATCTTTTTTTATGTCTCAAGTATTGTTTATTTTCTCTTCTAATGTTTCTATAATATTTTGGATTTCATCATTAGTTTTATTGTCTAGATTTAAATCTAAATTATCATATTCATCGAATCATATTTTATTGTCTACCTTAAAAAATCTTCAAATGATATTGAAAATTTCTTGAATTGCTTTTCATCGTTTTCATGCTTGTATATAATCTCTTAGTTCTAGTTCTTTTTCAGGGTCAAATCCTTCACTCTTTTCAATTTCTTGTATCCTTTCTTGTATTTTAGGGTCAAGCTCTATGCTTAATTTTAATTGTTCCAATTCTTGTTTTATTCCTACCTCATTTTGTAATGTGTTTAGATTGATTTCACTTTGTTTTATTTCAGTTTCGATTTCTTGCTCTGCATCCTTATCTTCTAGATTTATGAGATTGTCTATTATAGTTGGGTCTTCTGATAATCGTGTGTCAAAAATTTGTTCTGCTTTAGTTTTTCGTGAATTGTCTGAAAAATCTATCTTTTTTAATTCTTCTTTTTTGTCTGAACTGATAAATTGAGTAAATAATCATTCTAATTGATTGTTTACTAGATCTTCTACTTGATTATTCTGGATATCAATGTTCTCAATTTTTTCTCACATATATTTATATTTTTATAAATATACTTAATTTTAATTTTTTTGGGAAATAATACAAATTTTTAATTAGTTTAAATCTCGATTTATTTCTCTTTTTCACTGGGATTTCAGTATTTTATTTATAGTAGAAAATGGTTTAGATCAGAAGAATCCCCTATTTGCACTAAATGGTGATGGGTGTGGAGCCTCTAATATTGTATGTCTATTTGTGTCTATAATGGATTTTTTTACCTGTGCAAAAGCGCCCCATAGCACAAAAATTAGTCATTCTTTTTTGTCTGATAGTGTTTTTATCGTAGCATCCGTAAACATTTCTCGTCATATTTTGCTATGTGACATGGGTTCTCATCTTCTGACCGTAAGAGAAGCATTGATCATAAATACTCACTGCTCTGCTCGTTTTTGTAAGTATCAATCTTGTGGTGATTCTATATCTAAATCATTTTTTAATTCTTTAAATATATTTTTTAAAGATGGTGGTTGTTTGACTCACGGTAGTACAGAGAAACACAATCAGTGTGCTTGTCATGGTCAATGATATGGATCTTGTCATATTATTACCACTTTTACTTGGTTAAATGGTGTAGAATCATAAGCGCTAAAGACATCTTTTCATGCTGGATATATGGTTTTTCATTCAGTTTTTTCTTTTTCCAAAAAATTTTTTATTTCAAGAAAATATGGTTTTTTAAACTCCTCTTGTAGTTCTTTTTTTCGGCTTTCTTCGATTTTTGGTAACACCATACCTATCTATTGATTTTAAAATAAAATCCTATAATTCTAATTGTCGTAGATTTCCATGTTTGTCGGTCTTGATTAGTTTTCGTCCTGTTTTCTTGTAGTATTCATTAAATTTAGCTTCTTTTTTACAGCGAGATTGTATAGTCTTATTTTTGGTTTCTCTTAGCATTGTTTTTAGTAATTCTTTTCATCTTCGATTTTTTATTATAGCAAACTGATAAAGTGATGTAATATCTTTTTTCTTTTGTGGATAAAATCTCAATGCTCAAATAATTTGTTTGTCGTCTTTTGCTATTACTATTTGATTTCTATTTATAGCTCGTTTTATTCCATATGGACAAGTAAATTCTTCACTATAGATTCAGTCATTATCTTTTTCTAAATGTTTAGAGAAAAAATCTACAAGTAAATCTCTATCTTCTATATTTGCAAATTTAATGGTTAATGCCACTTGTTATATTTTTTATGATAAAATATTATTTTTTTGATATTGAAGTTTGCTGTAAAATCAAGTTTGGTTTTTTGTGTGACAAAAAGAATACTAATCTGAATGCTAATATTTTATTGGTAGGATCGATATTTTTCTTATACTGCTGCCAAGCGGGATAAAAACCCGTAGAGTATGTTCTGCTCCGTGGGGGTGTGTAAACATATTGAGTAGATTAGGAAGATAGCACTAATCCTTTTTTAAATATTGACTTATTTGTTATAATTGCTGCAATTGCGGTTACATAAATTGTGAGTATAATATATAGTGTTTAATCACTAACCAATACTCATGTATTTATGTTTTGAGATGATAAAAATGAGAGCAAGATTGATTGAAGATATACTTCAAAAGAAAAGGAAAGTACAGGAAGTAGCGGAGCTACTTTCTGTAACAAGAAAAACAATTCATAAATGGAAAAGTAGATATAAAATTCATTGAATAGGTTGATTAATACCAGAAAAATCATGACCAAAAAAGTGAAAAGCATGGAACAAAACTCCTGAGGAAATAGAGGTTAAAGTAGCAAATATGGCATTAAGGCATAAGATGGAATGACCACAAGAATTAAAATATAGATTAGAAGAAGAGGAAAATATAATAATGGATCAATCAACAGTATATAGGATATTGAAAAGAAGGAATGTAAGATATTATAAATTAATCAAAAGACCAAAAAAGAAACCTAAGTTATATTCATTATGAAGTCCATGAGAAGAAATACAAGTGGATACTGCGTATCCATTTGGTAGACATAGAAAGTTTGTAGTATATGATGCAATAGACGATTGCACAAGAACAGTATTCTCTAAAGCATATGAAAGTTCTTGCATAGATAGTACAAAAGACTTTATAAATGAATTAATACGTAGAATGCCATTCTCAATAAAATCAATAAGAACTGGTCAATGAAGAGAGTTTTCAAAAACAATAACAAATTATTTAAAAGAATTAAATATAACTCATATTAAAAATGAAGCATATCACCCAGAGCATAATGGTAAAGTAGAAAGGTACCATCAAACACAAAATAAACGAGAAATTAGAAAGTGGCCTTATCTAATAAGCATACATGAAGCGAATTATATGCTTCGACAACGAAACTCATATTACAACACAAAAAGAAAACATAATTGATTATGAATGAACAGAATGACTCCTTATGAAAAATTGGAATTTATTAAAAAGAATGTAACCTTGATTTTGCAATAGAACAAAATATTGACTTATTAAAATAAATTCATACTATGTAGTATAGAAACATAATATATAATAAAATGACAAAAAAAGAAACTGAACTAAGTGATGAGCTTAAGAAAAAAATTATTAAGGCTTTTAAACAAGGTGTTTTATATATAGATACTACTATACAATCTTATTCGAAGAAAAAAGAACTTAGCATGAAAATTTCTTTTTCTATTGAAGATAGTGAAGTATTTAGTATTTACAAAAAACGCCAAAAATTTAAGCATTCAAATTTAGGTTACTTAATTATCAAATTAGCATTTGATTTAGATTTATATTTTAAAGATCATTTTGAAGGGGAAAACCTTCTTCTTGAGTATCTTGATAAGAGTGTTTATGATGTTTTAAATTATTTAGATCCACCAAGACCAAATTAAATTTTAAGTAGATTTAATTTTTATAGTTGAAGGTTTTTATGTCTTCAACTTTTTTTAAACAAAAAAATACCAGTTCAAAACTGATATTTAATCTAGCAATGGTTTGCGGGAATTTTGCCCTTCATAGCGGGGCGAAAACCCACTACGCGGAGTTTTGATCTGCAATTTTGCGGGTTACTAATAAGCTATTTTTTAAAATAACAAAAAAATACAGGACTAGCAGGATTTGAACCTGCGACACGCGGCTTTGGAGACCGCTGCTCTACCAACTGAGCTATAGCCCTATATCTTGTTAGTTAAAAGTTTTTAAAGTTTAAAGTCAAAAGTGTTGAGAACTTTATAAATTTATGAACTTTGTAACTTTTTTATTAATTTGTCTAAACTGTAAGCCCGATTATGTATTATGGTATAATGTGTCTGAACTTGCTTATAACAAGTATTGTGCACTTCCGCCAACAAAGGACGAATAAGCTTGCATTGATTACGGTTTACCCCTCGACAAACAATCTGTTTGACTGAGTAGAAGTAGCCCTTGCGGACATCTTCACGTTGCATCTTTCCCACGCAGTACTGCGTGGTAGTTTACGTTTCTGTGGCACTTTCGTTTGCCCCCGGTTTTTAGACCGGGGCGGTCCAAGATCTGTTAGATCTTAATCTTTTTTCAATGTCAGGACTTTCCTACCCGATTTTATCGGATTAATACCTCGTTTAGACAAAAGTACTTTTAGTGAATTAGTCCAAAAGTTCAAGGAAATTTTTGTTGTAAAGACTTTAATTTTTTATAAAATGATTTTTATATTTATATTGTTATTTTTATATGAAAAGAGAGAATATAGATTTTTTGTTTACAAAATTGGGTGAAATGTATCCAGATGCAAATACAGAACTTAATTATTGAAATGATTTTCAATTGTTGGTATCTGTAATATTATCAGCTCAAGCTACAGATAAACAAGTAAATAAGATAACAGACAGATTGTACAAAACTGTTAAGGGTCCCAAAGATGTTTTAGATATGTGATTAGAAGCTTTTACAAAAGCGATATCTTCGATAAATTATTACAAAAATAAAGCTAAAAATATTTTTGAGACATCTAAAATGTTGTTTGAAGATCCAAGTTTGTTGAGAAATGATTTAGATGTTTTACAGATCTTACCTGGTGTTTGAATCAAAACTGCCAAAGTAGTATCTTATGTTTTGTTTTGAGCGAAAGTAATTGCAGCAGATACGCATGTACATAGAGTGTCAAACAGATTATGATTGATAAATGCAAAAGTACCAGAAAAGACTTCAGAATTACTTGAAAAGAAAGTACCAGATAAATACAAAGGTGTGGCACATCATGGTTTGATATTGTTTGGTCGTTATCACTGTATAGCAAGAAAGCCCAAGTGTGTTGACTGCCCCTTCAGAGATTTTTGTAAATTTTATAATCAAAATAAATAATTAATGATTCCTATGCAAGAGCCGATTTGGTGAAAAAATTTATTGTTGTTTTTAAATGAATATATCAAATATAATGATTTCTTGATGTATTCTGTACCTTTAAGTGCAGATATTTTTGTATTTTTCTATCCTGTGCTACTTGTGATATTGTATATTGTATGAATTGTAAAAAATAAAATATACTACAAAGAATCTGCTTTGTGGATTTTTTGGGCTTGAGTATTGTCTATGTTAGTAAATATATCTACTCAATTGTTTTTTGATAAACTTAGACCAAATCTGTTATTATGAATGGATTATGAAAAGATAGAGACTATATTACACAGATTTTTACCACAAAGTTCTTTTCCATCAGATCATGCTGCTACGTCTATGTGAATAGCTGTTGCCTTGTTTTTGTGGTGATCTAAAAATAAAGATAAAAAATTTAAATATTTGTGAGCAATATTTTTGTTGTTTGCTGTAATCATGTGAATATCTAGGGTGGCTGTATGAGTCCACTGGCCTACAGATATTATCGCTGGTTTCATAATTGGTGTGTTGGTACCTATAGTTTTGTTTCAAAAACAAGTCTATAAATTATTGAAAAAAATACTTATTACGCCGATAATTAATATTCAAAAATGGATTTGGAAATTATTTAAGTAGCTTTGTTTCACCCGGGTTCAGATATGTTTGATGTCTATAGAACCCGGGTGATGTTGTATTATTATTTATTTTATAATAATAATTTTTCTACCAACTTTTTGTTTTTCTCTAGAGTAAACTTCATCTACTGAATCGAAATTTAGTTTTAAATATTCACAAAGAGATTTAATCTCTTTTTCTAGGAAATTTTCAAACTTTAGGTAATAAGGTATTGTAAAAACAGCTTTTATGTTGTTTCTCTTTTTTGCATTTGAGATTTTGTATATAAATTCTCTGTACAAATCCCGTACTTCTTGTTGGTATTTTTGTACTTCTGATTTTCTAGTCATCTGTGTGACAATTGGTCACAGTCGTCACTCTGATATTATCAATGTTTCTTCTGTTAATTTGTCTTCTGGTATAGGATCATTGATATCGTGTTGAAATATTTCAAAAGATTTTTTGTTGCATTCATTTTGTTTTGACCATCGATCTTGATTGATTTTTAGATGTTCTATATTTATATCTGATCATATGAAATCGTATCATAAGTAGTTTGCTATAAATCCTGTAGTACCAGAACCGGCAAATGGATCGTAGATCTTAAGTTCAGAGTTTATGATTCATGGTTCAGAGTTTTTCTGCACTATGAATTCTGAATTCTGAAGTCCTATATTTATCATTATATGTGTTAGTTTTGCTGGCATCATTCACATTTTCATACTACGTCCAGGTTTGTCGAATTCTACTTTTTCGTAAAATTTGATGTCTTGATATCATTTTACCACTCACAGATTTTGATGAAATCTTATTATCTCAATTCACTTTTTTTTCACTTCAATGTCTGTTTTTAGCCAATCAACTGTTTTAAATCTTTTAATTCAATATTCTTTTTTTAACTTCAATCACAATTCTTTTTCTTTTGTTCATAATATCTTTTTTCATTCGATTTCTTTTGAGAGATCATCTTTTTCTACTACTTTACCTCGTTTGATTACTCATCATAAAGTCTGTAATAATTCTGGTTTATCTATATCAAATGTGATAAGAATATTTGTTATTTCTTTTATATTTTGGGGATTGACTAGTTCCAGTTCTTTGAGACTAATTGTTTTATTTTTTCAGATTATTGCAAAATACATTGTTAGTTTAAAGTTCATAAAGTTAAAAGCTATCAAGTTATGGTGTTTAGTATGATGAAATTAGTTTTTTTTTCAAGTTATCTTTTTTTGACATAATTTTGTTGTTTATATATAATAGAGTATGTAATTTTTAGGATATGTATTTGTTTTTTATGCGTAAAATTAAGATTGTATATTTATTGGTTTTATGATTATTATTTTTTTGATTTACAAATGCTGACAATGTTGTAACTTTTGACAGCTTTGTAAATGATATTGATTTAGTAAAAAAATCTAAAAGAAATATTTCAGTTGTTAAGTTTTTTGCTGATTTCAATCAGATAAAGAACAATGAATGTGAGGTTGATCGTTTTAATCAATACGTGGAGGTTTCGCCAATATGTTTGTTGAATAAATCTAATATATTAAAGATATCGACTGATGAAGCTTTAAATTATTTATTGGATGATCTTATAGGTTTTGGCAATTATTATCAAGATAAGGACATGTTTTTTTATAAACCAGTAAAACCTCAATTTTATCATTCTGTTATAGATGAATATAATGGATATAATGATAGTATTTATAAAAAAGTAGTTATAACCTACTTGGAGAATAATAATTTTAAAATTAGAATTGATAAGTCTATTTTAGCTAAAATGAATTTCTACGACTATTCTTTTTATGTGGTTCCCACTTATCTTGCCAATAGAAGTCATTGTTCTTTGACTAATTATAGAGCTGCTGTTTCACATTTGGAATGATTTGAATTGAAGCCCAATCAGGAGTTAGATTTAAATAATTTAATATCTTATGATCCGAATTCTTGTAAATGAACAACAAGTAAAAAATATATGTTTTATGCTTGAGCTTGTGGTTCTAGCACACAATTATTTAGATTATCTTTGATTATGCCAAATTTAGATGTGGTAGAAAGATATCCACATAGCAAGTGGCGATCATTTTATTATTGAAATAAAATATATGGTGATGATGCCGCAATGTATGAAAATTCAAAAAAGTTTATAGTAAAAAATGATTTTGATGAGTCAATTTATTTTAAGGTTTATGAACAATGAAATAACAGTTATTTAGTTTGAGTTGTGCCAAAAAAAATCGATGATATTGTGGAGGTAAATAAAACTAATTATTGACTTAATTCCTCTGTATACAAAAATATATATTCATGAGATGGAGATTTAGTAGAAATATATAGATATGATTCTAGTTATTCATCATATTATTATGGTAGAAGTTAATTTTTTCAAGCAATAAAAAAATCGACCACATTGGTCGATATTTTTTTATTTTTTGAAATTAAGATTTAAGTTTTTTTAGTTTGATATCTGCATTTATTTTTTCAAGTTGTATCAAAGATTTTTCTATTTCCTCTATACTACCTTGTTTTTTTAGTTGTTTGATTTCTTCTTCTAATTTGGATTTTCTATCTTCCAGATCTTTTGCTGATTCAGATAGTCATGTAGTAGCAATAGCTGTGACTACTCTAACTATTTTACCATCTACAAAAGCCATTCATTTTGATACACTAAGAGAAATTGTATTTTTAGAAAAAATAAATTCACTAGTTGATACCTGCTTTTCTGGTATTATCTTTATAATTCATGGTTTTAATGCTGTTACCATAGGAGCATGTCATGGCAATATACTTACTTCACCAATTTCTGTAGGTAAAGTGATTTGTTTTATTTCTCATTCAAATATTGTTTTTGTTGGACTTGAGATTTTTAATTTCATTTTTTTGATTTAATTAAATACAAAGATTTTATAGTATATTTTTTTAAAATCAAATTTCAAAGTATTTGTTATATTTTAAAATTTGACATTTATTAAATACTAATCTTGATTATTTAATCTTTTCCTAATGAATGCTGGCGTTTCTAAATCCTCTTCTGGTTTTTTATCTTTTATTTCTTCATCATCTGATCATCAGTTAGTCCTTACTGCCCTATCTATAAAGCTTTCTGTAATTTTTCTTGGATTTGTTGGTCTACCCAAAAGATCTCTATCTGGTGTTTTTATAATAGGGTCTTTGCTTTGTTCTTCAAATCCAGTTGCTATAATTGTTACTTGTACTTCATCTTCCATTGTTTCATCAAAACTCATACCCCAAATCATGTTTACATCACTATCTATTATTTCTTCTATTACATTAGCAGCTTCTTGTACTTCTGTAGGAGTTAGGTCTGTTCATCATGCTACAGCAAAAATAATACTTTTAGCTTTGTCTATATTTGTCTCCAACAATGGATTTTCAATAGCTTTTCTAGCTGCATCTACAGCTCTTTTTTCTCATGCACCATAACCTATTCCAAGTAATGCATTACCAGAGTTTTGCATAACCACTTTGATGTCAGCAAAATCGATGTTTATATCACCAGGTTTTACAATAAGATCTGATATTCATTTGATACCTGAGTACAATATTTTATCTATCATCAAGAAAGCTTGTTTGAAAGTAGTTTTTTTGTCTATTACATTGAAGATTTTGTCATTTGGTATTACAATTAATGTGTCTACGTTGTTTTTGATTTTTTCTAAACCTTCATCTGCGTTAGTTTCTCTTTTTTTACCTTCAAAAGAGAATGGTTTTGTTACAACTCATATTGTCAATATTCCCATTTCTTTTGCGATATTTGCTACTACTGGACCAGCTCATGTTCATGTACCACCTCACATTCACAACGTGATAAATACCATGTCTGTATCTTGTAACATGTTTTTGATATCTGCTTCACTTTCTTCAGCAGCTTTTCTTCCTATTTCAGGATTTGCTCCAGCTCATAAACCTTTAGTTAGATTTAAACCAACGTTTAATTTCTTTTGAGCTAGACTTCATGCTAGGTCTTGAGCGTCAGTATTGATAGCAACGAACTCTACTCCATCAAGTCCTTCGCTTATCATTCTATTGATTGCTTTATTACCACAACCACCGATTCATAGAACCTTTATCTTTGCTCCTGGTATGAATTCGGGTTTAATTTCATTGATAATCATTTTTCCATAAATTATAAAGTAAATTGAATTATATTTTGATTAAAATAACTCTTTGAAGAATTTTTTAACTCATCATATTATGTCTAGATTTATTTTTATTCATGATCATTTTCTTCATTCTGTATATTTGTTTGATCGTATGAATGTTCATAGTACATTTGTAAATTGGATATTGTTTGATATATCACCAAGATGTAATTGGTTATCTTTACCATAAAAGGTTGCTAATTTAAATGTATCTTTTGACAATAGGTCTAGATTTGGCATTTTTGAACCTCATCAAATAAGTATGATACCTCATGGTAATCTTCAATCTCTATCTAAATGCTCTAAATGTTTATTTATTCTTCCAAATATTTCTTCGTATCTTGAACTAATTATTTCTGTAAGGAAATGTATATCTAGTGGACTGTCTTCTGATATATTTTTGTCAACTATAGCAGTACCGTGTGATTTTTTGATATCTTCTGCTTCTTTGATATCTATCTGCATACCTATTGATATATCTTTGGTTACGTCTTCTCATCAAATTGGTATTGTACCATATCACAATGGATATCATTCTTCATATATTGTGTAAGTTGTTTGATTTTTTCATATATCAATTAGAACTGTTCACAAATCTCTACGATCATAGTCCAATATTATTTCTGTAGATGAAAGTATGTTTGGCACCACATCAGCTATTGATAAGCCAACGTTATCAAATGCTTCCATTACTCAATTATACAAATTCTTTGGTACCATAAATGCATCTGCTACTAATTCCAATCTTTTTCATTTTAATCATATAGGGTCTTTTTCTTTTTTTTCTTCATCTATTATTCGATATACAGGTACTATTTTTATTGTTTCCATATTGTTTTGTACTGCGATATCTGTAATTACTTTTGATAAATGCTCTACATCATTTTCGTTAATTTCATCTTGCATAACTCTTTTTTGTTCAGCAATCCTTCTTACTATACTTTCAGGATGTGATATTCATACAAAAACTTCGTCTATGAAATCTCATCAAAGTTTTTTTATAAAATTTTCAGTAATGTTATTTATAGATCTTGTAAATGCTTCAGAATCTAATATTTTTCATTTACGAATTCATTGTGCAGGTTCTATATGTTTTGCTAATATAGTATTTTTTCATTCATCATCAGCAAAAACTACAGCTTTGATTGAGTCATTTCAGATATCGAAAATTGCCTTTATATCCTTCATTTTTTAGAGTTTAAAAAAATTAAATTTTTTCTTGAAAATTACCTACCTACTTTTTGTTTTTTTTTGATTACATTCTACAAATTAATTTATTTACATTTTTACATTTAAAAAATATTGCAAGAAAAACAAATCTTTTTCTTTATATTATGATATAAAAAGGTTATCATATGTAATATTGTTAGTTTTTGTATAGATAACTTTTGGTTATCTTTTGTTATTTTCTTTTTAAATTTATTATATAGAAAATACCGCTTTCGACCCCTCTTGTATCTCTCCTCAGAGGGGAGATGCTCTATAGTATTTGGATACTATAGTTCTCCTCTCCTGTAAGGAGAGGGAAGGGAGAGGTTGAAAATATGAAATGATTTAGTGTTTATCTTTTTAGTGCAATTTTGTATAGTGCACTTATTTTTTTTCTTATATCATCATGGAATTTCAACATCTTATCGCTGATAATTATGTGTTTTCATTTACTTCACAGTTTTTTTGTTTTTCTGATTAGTATTGGTATTCGTATAGTTTTTATTATGAGTTCTACAAATTTTCAAAACAATCATCAAAATCGAAATTCTATTCTTTTTTTTGTTTTTGTTTTTCATGTAAATAATTTGTTTCAGATGTTTATACAATACTCTTGTGGATGATTGGGCATCAAAGATCAAAATCGTTTGTTATTTTGATAAATGCTATGGTAGTTACTGGATTCTTGATACAAAGGAACGAGGTGAGCCAATCGATAGGTAAGATAAATGTCGGTTTTATCTATCATTATTGGGTATAAGTTTTTATTGTCTTCTGTTGTGTAGAAACTGAGACAAAATTTTTGTCTTTTGTTCTTCAAGGATCTTTTGAGTCAGTGTATTTTAAAAAATAAACTAGAAAAAAATCTAGCTCTTCGCATAGCTCATTTTTTTGTGATTATAAATAGATCTATATCTGAATCTCGTTTTGTTGCATTGAATGATATTGAATTACACAAAAATATTTCTTTGATAAATGGTAATGATTTGTACAATTTTCAGTGTTGATTTATTATTTTTATAAAGTTTTCCAGATATTTGTTTTTTTGATCTCGAGAGAATTGATTGTTTTGTTTTTTATCTGTATCTATTTTTTTTCACAATACAAAAATGTTTTGATTTCTTGGTACTGGATAATTCATTATCTTGTAGAATAATAGATTTTTATCTATTGTTCCCATTCGTTGCATACTGATCAACTAAAATCTAGACAGAATTTTTGTTGTATTGTCTGTGCTGCTTCATTGAATATTAGTTTTGATATTGGTATGCAAGTTTCTCAATTTTTTTCACATGATAAAATTTGTAATTCATTTATAAGTAATTGATTTTTAAATCATTCTTGTTTCATACTTATTTCTACTCATCATATTAAGTTTATATCATATTTATTTGATTTTTGTAATGTACATATTCACCCACTTAAAAGTATCTCTCTTTTGGTTTCTCCTGTATTTGAGAAATGGGTTACTATAAAAGATGCATTTTCAGTAGCTCAACCTCAATGTGAACTTTGGATACTTTTAAAAACTTTTTCGTTTGGATAATATATATTTCCACTCAATCTTTCTCATTTATTTTTTTTTACATTTTGGAATTCTTTTTGTATTGTATTATATACATATTCTGAACATTCTTTTCCATATTTTATTTGAGCATCTTCTCTGTTTGGCAAAAAGAATCCAAATGTTCATCATATCAGAGAAATAATAATTACTACCAATAATATCTCCAATAGTGTATAAGCTTTTTTCATTTTTATTTTTTTGATGTAAATATATTTGTATACTAGGTAAAATGGATTTTAATTCAAATAAAAAAATTTCATTAGCATGGGATTGTAATCCTTGAAGGAATTTTGCAGAATTGCAAAATGACTGAAGGATATAAAATTATTAATAAAAAAATTTCCTATATCCTTCGTTCACTATGTTCACTCAAGGATGACAAGGAAATTTTAATTCGTTATTTTATTCTATCCGTTTATTAGTGGTCTGACAACACAGTTGTATTGCTGATTATCTTTATTTTGAAGTATCATAGGTTTTTGATTGTCAACGATATTGAAAACTATTTCTTCACTATCCATAGTTTTGATGAAATCTGTAATATATCTACCATTGATACCAAAAGTAATGTCTCATCATGACACCAACACTGGTATATTTGTTTTTCATGTTCATTTGTCTGTCTTACCAGAAGAGATTGTAGCTTCTCAGTTTTCTATATCTATCTGTATAAAATTGTTGATATCTCTAGTTAGTATTCCAATTTTTTTGATAGCTTTTTCACAGTCATCTTTGTTCATAGTGAGTGTTGTCTCAAATTGTGTTGGCATTACCTCCTCTCTTTGGTAGTCTGGGAAGTTACCTTGTATAAGCAACGAAGTAGCCAATATTTTGGTATCTTCTATCTCAAATTGAAATGCTATCAAATTGTCTGAATACTTTACTTCTACCTCTTCACAGTTTTTTTCTTGTGCATAGTCTGCTATTCTTTTGATATCTATTATAGATATTTTTGGTACTATTAGAGAAAAGTCATCTCATTTGATAGTTCAGTTTGTCTTGTATTCTGTCAATCTAAATGAGTCTGTACCTACAAATACAAGTTTTTTGTTTCCATCTTCTTCTTTTGATTTCATAAGTACTCATGTAAGTACTGGGCTGAAGTTTTTTTCTGTCACTGAGTACTCTACTTTTTCTATACCCTCAGACAAAGATTGTGTATCTAGCGTTATACTATTTTCTTGAGGTACTTCTGGTAAAGCTACATATTCACTAGCAGATATTCAATTTATTTCAAAATTATCTTTTCCAGATTTTATAGTCATTATACTTGTTTGTGGATCTACACTTATTTCTACTTTTTTATCTTCTATAGTTTTGATGATATCAGAAAAGGTTTTTGCATTGATAGTGATGGCTCACTCTACTTTGATTTCACAAGGAGATTCTATTTCTACATATTTTTCCATATCTGTAGATCTTGTAATCAGGCTATCTATAGATGCTTTTAGATATATGTTTTGTAAAATTGGCAATGTTGCATTTTTGGCTACAAATCTACTACTTATATCTACAATATTATTCAATTTTGCAACTTCTATCTCGATTTTCATTGTGAATTTATTTAATTGATTAAATATGATATATATAATATGTAAATAAGTAAATGGTTTAAAATTTCAATAGATTTTAATTGATTTGTATTTAAGATTTTATTTTATTTTTTTGTAGGGGAAGATAGTATCTTCCTATTTTATATGCGGGAGATTAATAATCTCCCCTACAACAAAGCGATATATTATAATATTTTTCAATATAATTTGAATACTGCTCATTTTATTATTTTTGTATTTACGAAATCTCATTCTTTCATTTTTTTGTCTGAATTTATAATTATTTGTTTCATATTGTCTGTGTATCATTGGTAAGTGAATTCAGAGTTCAGAATTCAGAGTTCAGAGTTTATGAGGACTAATCTATTATTTCAGACTTCATTTTCATTATTTTCTTTTGAGATTTTATTTAGCAATTCATTTAATTTTTCTCGTCTTTGTTGTTTTATTTTTGGAGAAATATTATCTTTGAGATTTTTGTCGGCGTAAGTTCATGGTCTTGTAGAGTAAATTCAAATATAGATCATATCAAATTTTCCATGCTCTATCAGTTTCAAAGTTTCCTCAAAATCCTCCTCCGTCTCATCTGGAAATCAAACTATGATATCTGTGGTGATACTTATATCTCTTTTTAGATTTTTGATTTTATTTACAAATTCAAATGCTTGTTTTGAGTTGTATCATCTATTCATAGATTTCAATATTTTGTCCGATCATGATTGAAATGGTATATGTATATGAGGACAAAGTTTGTCTTCTGTCTCGTGTAATTTTAGCAATTCATCTGAATAATAAGTAGGATATGGAGAGGTATATCTCAATCGTCTCAATCAATTTAGTTTTAAAACTTCTTTTACAATTTCTACAAATTTTGGATGCTTATTTACTATCTGTCATAGTAATATCAACTCCTCTGCTCCATTTTGCAAATGTTCTTTACATTCTTTGATGATTTCTTCTACTTTAAAATTTCTTTCTAATCCTCTAGCATATGGCACTATACAGTATGAACAAAATTGGTTACATCATGTGGAGATAGGCACATAAGCTGTCTTTTTGTGGTTTATATTCATAGAAGTATTTTCATTTTTTGGTATGATTTTTTCATATTCATTCAACACTTCATCTTCATATGAAATATCGTATCATATTTTTTCAAGTATTTTTGGCAAAAATCATGTATCATCTACCCTTCGAAACAGCTCTAAATTGTCGAAAGTTTTTTGTAAATTATAAAATTGTGGATTAAATGCATTATTGATTGGAATTACAGAAGATTTGTTCAATTTCAGAAGATTTGCTCTGTTTTTGTTTTTTATGGAAGCAGATCAATCTTCTGTAATTTTATTGAAATCTTCTGTAATCTTTTTTTTGTTTATTTCTGATGTTGTAGATCACAAAATTTCATAATTATCACGATTTATTATTCATCAAAAATTTCCTATTTTTAGGTTTTGTGGAAGTTTTTTGTTCGTCAATTTGTTGTTTCTGATATTGTGTTGTATCATACATCCAGTGATCCATATTTTTTGATTTTTTTTGATATCTTTGAG
Organism: Candidatus Absconditabacterales bacterium; assembly: GCA_035446765.1. GTDB lineage: Bacteria > Patescibacteriota > Gracilibacteria > Absconditabacterales > Absconditicoccaceae > JALOAF01. Next base: position 13,121 of record DAOTFU010000006.1, on the reverse strand, counting down.
TAGTCATGTGATTTTATCTTCTGCTTTTTGTCTGACTGAACATGTAACCAAAATGATTATATCAGCATCTTCTTGTTTTGATTTATAAGAAAATCAACAATTCAGTAGAATTGTCTTGATCCTAGCAGTATCGGCGTAGTTCATTTGGCAACCAAATGTGAGTATGTGGAATGTTTTCATTAATTATTGTTTTAAATATATAGTTTAGAACTAATAAGGATTTTAGGAAATTATTCAATTTAAAAAAATATTTTTTTAAAAAACAGCTCCAATATAGAACTGTTTTAAATGTTTTAGAATGGATTTTCAAATGTTTTGTGGTTTTTATCAATTTCATTTAAAAATTCCAAGTAAGAGTTTATTTTGTATTCTTTTGTTTCAGCTTCTTTTTTTGTTCAATAGCATTATTATGCAAATTATTCATTTAATGTGTTTCATAAATTTTTATTTATATTTTCAGTTATTTCATTTTTTTGTTTTATGATTGAAGTAGAATGATCTAAAATTCTAATAAAGTACTCCGTAATAGAATCTTTCAAATTATCATAGGTTTTTCAGGATTTACCTCATTCTTTTAGTCGTTTTTTTTTAAATCTTCCTGCTACATTATTAATCGCACCTATCATTTTTCAATCATCTTCTCAAAAAAGATTACTATTCTTAGCAGAATTTCTCATAATTTTTACTCTATATGTAGAGGTAAGATCTTCATTAAGAAGAGAATTAATCCATGGCATAAAAATACCTTTCATCTCATCTGAACTTAAAATATCATTTAATTTATTTTTTGCTTCTTCTTTATTTTTGGAAGTTAATGCTTTTGTATCAATATTTTCTATTATTTTCTTAAATTCATCTATATCTTTTTCTAGGTTAGTTTTTTCTATGATTTTTATACTCATTTTAATAAATTATGACAATAAAAATAATTTGATTATTTGATTATAATCAAAATTATTTTTTTTGCAACTTTTGCTTTTTTCAGAGAAATATTGTTTTAATCAGTGAAAATATGCCCCCTTTTTAGAAAATAATTTTGTTATCAAAAATATTCAAGGTCTTTTATGATTTTTGATAAAAGATTATATATCTTTACCCTTATTTATTTTTGCTGAAACTATTTTGATTAAAGTATCTCTAGCTTGTTTTACTTGTTCTAATTCAGCTCATCGTGAAGCATGTGCTGTGCTTTTTAACGACAAAATATTTTCTGATAATTCTATTCAGAATATTTTCTCAAATATTTGTCTATCAGAATTTAAGTATGCTTTCAATATCTCATTTTCTTTGATTCATTTTTCTTCTCCATATTTAATAATTTCATTTATTAATTCTACTTCTTTCTCATAATCTTTTTCACAGTTTTCAGCTTGTTTTAACATATTAAATTAAAATATATAATCGTTTTTACATAATTTCTTTTTTCTGATTTTTGCTATTAATGTATCTATTCATTTATATCTATTTTGAATTTTTTCATATTTCTCAAGAATGTTATTTTTTCATTCGTTTTTTAATGAATATGGAACAAATTTATCTATTTTCCTAGTTTGTGATTCTGTGAATCATTCGTTAATTAACGATCATGGAAGATTGTTTGTATTGTGTGCATGATAAAATCATATATTTCAGTTTCAATTATCGGATAGAGCATGTAATAATTCATGTATAATTGCTTTTGGGATATTTTTAGTTACAGGGCTAAGTATGATATAATTTCAGTCATATAATCATCAATCAAGATGTGGAGATTCTATAAAAATTATATTTTTTTTGGGAATTTTAATAGAAAGATTATCATATAAAATTTCTGAGCTTTGTTTTATAATTTTGTTTTCACTTATATCTAATTTGTTTATTGGAATTTTTTTTCTATTTAGCATTCAAGTGAAAAAGATACTCGAATTGGTTGATTTAAATCCAGATTCTTTAAGTCATTCTGTTATTTTGTAGTCGTTTTTCATGTTTTTAAATATTGTATAAAATATAATTGTATTATGGCTTTTTAATTAAAAATGTCAATGTTTTTTTAATATTGTATTTATTTAGATATATTTTGGTTTTTTTATTGCAAAAAATTTATGCTTTTTTATAACAAGATTTAACGCTTTTATTTTGATTTGAAGAAACATGATATTTGTAGTTGTTTTATTGACATTGACTATGTTGTTGTTATTTTTTTATTTATTTCCTGCTTTTTATATTAGTGAATTGGTGATAAGTTTTTTGCCATATATAATATTTTTTGCCCTATGATGCTTTGTACTTGGGATAGCTTTATTGAAAAATAAAAAGATTGGTATTTATGTAAAATTTGTGCCACTTTTTATTTTGATATTTGGTTTAATTTTCTTTTTGTTTTCCAAGAAGTACAATAGTTTTTATACTGGAGAGTGATTTGGTTGTGATACAGTAAATACTGGAGATGACAGTGGATTGGATATACTATATTCAAATATTTTGTACAAAAACTCAGACTACACTGGTTTGCAGATTTGGATAGAAAAATATGATCCAGATATGTTGATGATTGTAGAATTTACAGATGATCACAACGAAAATCTAAAAAATATATTGCAAGAAAAGTATCCCTACTCTGCTCGTACTACTTGGTCGCAGATATATTTTGGTAGTGTTGTATTTAGTAAATATCCAATTACCAATTTGACCAATCAAGTAGATCAGTGATCTTGGAGATATTCGTATTTTCATACAAGATACAACAGTAAAAATTATTATATATATTTAGTACATGCTAGCTCTCCTGTGACTTACAAATATTTTGAGATGAGAAACAAACATTTTGATACTTTGGGTCAGGATTTTGCAAAACATATAAAAACTAGGACAAAAAATGATAAGGTGTTGATGCTTGGTGACTTCAATGTGTCTCCTTGGTCTTATTATTACGATAAACTGGTATTTTCTTTGACTGGTTTAGAAGACATCACAAAAAGATTTACGATATTGTTTACTTGGCGTATTAAATTTTTGCCATTTTTACAATCTCATATAGATCATATATTTACAAGCAATAATATTTCTTTTGAAAATGTAGAGAAAGTAAAAACTCCATGATCTGATCATTATGGATTTTTTATGCAAAATATAAAATAA
>DAOTFU010000006.1:0-9994 GCA_035446765.1 Candidatus Absconditabacterales bacterium | reverse complement strand
TTGTATTTTTTCTTGCTTTTAATATTTGCAAAATTATTAATTATTAATATAATTTAATGTATATTAATTTATTATTTTCTTATTTAGAATAATGACAAAAACAGAAGATACAAAGCAAAAATTTTTGTTGAGTACTGATGTCCTCAATGGTTTTGGTTTGGACTTAGTATTTGAATCAGCCAAAAAGGCTTGATTTGATGGTATTGACTTAGCACTGTACAAAAATTTTGATGCTTGGAATATTGATTATGTAAAAAAATTATCAGAAAAGCATGATTTACCAGTAGAGGTAGTTCAAGTTTCCTCTAAGTTAAACAAAAAAGAGATGGAAAAAGCATTGGATCTTTGTGAAGCTTTAAATGTAAGTTCTATCACAATCAATGCACCAAAGTTTTTTGACTACAAATCTTTCAATTTTATAAAAGATAATATCTCTACATATAAAAAAGCAAACAAAGACATATCTTTTGGTATAATAAATCCTATTGATTCCAGTTTTTTTGCTGTACCTATACCAAAATATCGTTTTAGTAATTTGGTAGAGATTATCAAAAAATATGGATGCAATATATGACTTGATGTCTCTGCTTTGGATGAAGATAGCTTTGAAGATGATTTTATGAGAAAAATAGAAGACTTTCTACCTTATATATCTGTGATATATTTGTGAGACAAAAATAAGTCTGGTAAATCACACATACTACCCGGTGATGGTGTATTGAAATTACCAAGTTTTTTGAAAAAAGTAAAAGAAAAAAAATATGCACGTTATTTTTCATTGAAAATAGATATTTCAAAATCAGATTTAGCAGATGGGGACAAAGTAGATCTGATCTTGAAAAAATGAGTAAATTATTTTAAAGAGAATTATATAGATTTATAATAAAATATGTTTCAATTTATTCGAGATTTTATTAGGTATCCATTTGATAAAAATAAGGAAAAAAATAAATTTTTCAACTTTTTGAAGTTAGTGTTAAAAGACTATCCTGCCTTTTTATGGCTAAAACCTACTTGGCAGAGAATAATTTCTTTTCCATTGTTATTGTTGGCTAAGATATTTCAGAAAAAATAGTTTTGTTCATTGATTTTATTTGGTAAATTCGTATAATTATTTTTAATAATTTAGGAGCTTCGTGTCCTTTTTTTTGTTTTGATTTAATTTTTATAATTTTGTTAAAATTTAAATGGCTATAAGAAATATTGCTATTATTGCTCATGTAGATCATGGTAAGACTACTCTTGTAGATGCTTTGTTGACTCAATCAGGTACTATGAAGTATGTAGAAGGACAAGACTTGATTATGGATAATAATGATCAAGAAAGAGAAAGAGGGATCACAATATACTCTAAGAATACATCTGTAGTCTATGAATGAAATACTATTAATATTATTGATACTCCAGGTCATGCTGATTTTGGGTCAGAAGTAGAGAGAGTTTTGAAGATGGTTGATAGTGTTTTGTTGGTAGTAGATGCATATGAAGGACCTATGCCACAGACTAAATTTGTGTTAAAAAAATCATTGGAAAGAGGGCTAAAACCAATTGTTATTATTAATAAGATAGATAAACCTACAGCAAGACCAGAATGGGTAATAAATGAGTTGTTTGATGCGTTTATTTCTTTGTGAGCAGACGATGATCAGGCAGATTTTCCTATAATTTATGCTAGTGCCAAAAATGGTTATGCTTTTGATAAATTAGAAGATTTAGAGCAAGCAAAAGTTGATTGAGACATTAAGCCAATATTTAATTTGATTTTGAATAAAGTACCAGAAGCGCCGAATAATACTGACAAGCCTTTTCGTATGCAGATTGCCAATCTCGGATATGATGATTTTGTGGGAAGATTATGAATAGGTAGAGTTTATGATGGTGTGGCAAAAGCATGACAACAAGTAATAATATATGATAATAAATGAAATCATAGAAAGTGAAAAATATCAAAACTTTATACTACATTTGGTCTTTCTAGAATAGAATCACAAGAAGCAAGTTGTGGTGATATTGTTACTATTGCGGGTATACCTGATATATTTGTATGAGAGACAGTTTGAGTAGAGGGAGTAGAACCATTTGAAGCTATAAAAGTAGATGAACCTACACTTACTATGGATTTTTTGGTAAATGATTCTCCTTTTGCAGGACAAGATGGGAAACAAGTAACATCTAGAAATCTTATTGAGAGATTGGAAAAAGAATTAGAGACAAATGTGTGATTGGAGATAGATTTTGAAGTTTGAGAAAATAGATTTGCAGTATCATGAAGATGAGAATTGCATCTTTCTGTATTGATAGAAACTATGAGAAGAGAATGATTTGAATTACAAGTGTCTGCACCACAAGTTATTTTTAAGGAAAATGAGAATTGAAAAAAACAAGAACCTATTGAGCAAGTTGTTGTTACTATAGAGGAATCATTGTCGTGATCTATTATAGATGCTTTAGCAAAGAGAAAATGACAAATGACAGATATGAATACACATTTTGGTACTACTACTCTACAATTTGAGGTACCAACGAGATGATTGTTGTGATTTAGATCTGAATTTATATTGATGACAAAGTGAGAAGGAATTATGTATACTTCATTTTTGCGTTATGATGATTACAAATGAGATATATCAAAAAGAAATGTCTGATCTATGATTAGTATGGAATCTGGGAAAGCTATGAGATATAGTATCTGGAAATTACAAGATAGAGGTACTATTTTTGTAGATCCTGCTACAGATTTATATGAGGGTATGATTGTATGAGAAAGTGCAAAACCTGGAGATATGACTATCAATTTGACCAAAAATAAACAACAATCAAATATGAGAACAGCTGGTAATGATGAAAATATGTTATTGAATCAAATAAAGGTATTAACTCTTGAAGATGCTTTATCATATATTTGACCAGATGAATATGTAGAAATTACTCCTAAAAATATTAGATTGAGAAAAATTTATTTGAAAGAATGAGATAGGAAGAGGTTGAATAATATGAAATAATATTTTATTAATATTTATTTTGTAAAAAAATCCAGCAAATGTTGGATGTATTTTTTATTATTTGTCCCACCCGGGGTCAAATGTATATTTTATATAGACCCCGGGTGGTGTATATTATTTTCACATAACTTTCTCGTAAAGTTTCTTTTCTGCTTCTAGGGGCTTTCCACTTTTCCAATCTATATCTAGTTTAAACTCCTCTGTTACTTTTTGTAGTATAAAAAACTTTTCTAGACTATCTTTTGATGCTTTGTTGATTTCCTCTACAAATTGTTTTGTCTTTTCTTCTCACAATTGTTGGAAGTATTGTTTTACTTTTTCTTGATCACCAAACCTTTGTTCTAGGCTTTTCATTCTTGTTTTAAACTCTTCATTTATCAATGTGTTTGGTATAATTATTTTCATATGCTTGTCTTTGATTTTCAACAAATATTCTTCTATATTTTTGATCAATTCTGCTTCGTATTTTTGTTTCTCTATTTCCTTTTTAATATATTTTTTTAGATCTTCTTCTGTTTTTACTTCTGTTTGTTGTGGAAATAGTTTTTTGATCTTGTCTTCTGTAAATTCTGGTAAAACTACTTGTTTTATATCTTTTACAGTTATTTTAATTTTTGTAGGTGTTTGTTCTTGTTTTCTTTTGTGGAATGTAGCTGGTAAGTCTTTTTCTTTGTAATCTATTTCAAAATCTTTGTTTTTTTCTTTTCATATAAAAATATCAAAAAATTTAGATTCTTTGAATTCTGGTTCTCAAATAAATAATGTACCAGTTTCTAAAGATTCTCCTTTTTTATTGATAAAATCTAGAGAAACTTTTGAAACAGTATCTTTTGAGATTTTATCCGTATCTTTGTAGTCTGCGTAGTTTTTCTTTAGATTTATGAATGATTCTTCTACTTCTTTTTCTGTAGCTTTTATATCAATTTTTCACATCTTATTTGTTTTCCACTTATCATCCAATATTTCTATTTCTGGGTATACATCCAATGTAATTGTTGCTTTATTATTTTTTTCATCTTTTTTTAAGTCATAAGGTTCTCATATAAATTTGATGTCTTTGTTTTCTTTTAAAACATCCTGTAATCATTGATTTATTAATGTTTCATAAGTTCACATTTCTACATATTCTGGATTTACTTGTTCTTCTACTAGGTTTGCAGGTACATTTCATTTTCTAAATCATGGTACTTTTACATCTTTTCAAAAATGTTTGAGTACTTCTGTTTTTGCTTTTTCTTTTTCTTTGTCTGTGAATACTATCTCGATTTCGTAATTTGAATTTTTTCCTTTTTGTAATTTTTTCTCCATAACTAAAAAAATAAGTTGATAAAATAGCTAAAATAGTAGTATTGAAATGATATTATAATTCAAGGGTATATTGGTTTATTAGTTATTAGCGTATTGGTTAGTGCGGCATAATCCGGTTTTTGCTGGTAGACTGACGTGAGTGCACCTTGCAATTGTTGTAGATTAGAATTATAGAGATTTTTTTGACTTGAAAATGATATCAATATTCATACCATAGTTTGCAGCAATTTTTTATTATTTTTCAAAGTTTGTATGCCACGTATTGTAGATGTTATTAAAGATTTATGAGTGACCAAGATTACTTTTTCTAGATATTATGAAAAAGTAATGTGAAAGGAATTAATGTCTAAGACAGTTACTGTTTCAGATGCAAATTTATTAAAAATAAAAAAATTGCTTGAAAAGAATTGAAAACTTGATGGTAGTGATAAAAAAGAAAAAGAAGATAATAAATCTAAATCCAGCGATGTATTAAAATCTGATGAATTGATGGGTGGATGATTTTTAGCATGACTTTGATTTGAGAAAAAACAAGAAGAACCAGAAGAGGAAGAGATAGAAGATTTGACAGACGAAGAAGAGGCAGAATTACAAAGATATATCGAAAAAGAATTAAAGCCAGAAGAGAAAAAAGAAGAAAAGAAGGAAAGCAGTGTATGAGTAAGCAAGCAAGATATAATTTCTCGTAGTGGTAGACCTGCACCAAAAAAAATTACATATGATAAACCAAGATACAATAAGCCGATTCATGGTTGAAAACCTAGAGTTGATTTTTGAAAAAAAGAAGAAAAAAAAGAAGAACAAACATCAATTGTAAAAAAACCTAAAAAAGCTACCACATCTGCAAATTTGGTAAAAAAGACTGAGATAGTAATTAGTTGAAATATTTCTGTAAAAGAGTTTTCTGAAAAAATGGGAATTCCTTTGCCTGAGGTGATGAAAGTGTTGATGCAAAATCAAATGATGCTTTGAATCACTGCCAATTTGGATTTTGATACTGCTAGTCTGATAGCTGAAGATCTTGGTGTTACTGTAAAAAAAGAGGAAAATCAACAATTGGATGTAGAAAGTTTTATGTCTGGAGATCTTCAATCTTTGTTAGATATGGATAAGGACGCTAAACATCTTGAAGAAAGAGCCCCAATTGTAACTATAATGTGACATGTAGATCATGGTAAAACTACTCTACTTGATTATTTGAGAAAAACTTCAGTAGCAGACAAAGAAGCTGGTGGAATTACTCAATGAATATGAGCTTCTGTAGCAGAATGTAATGGAAAGAAAATAACATTTATAGATACTCCATGACATGAATTATTTACAGATTTGAGAGCTAGATGAGCAAAGCTTACAAATGTGGCTGTGATTGTAGTAGCTGCAGATGATAGCGTGATGCCTCAGACTATAGAATCTATAAATCATGCAAAATCTGCTGGTGTACCTATTATTGTATGAGTAACTAAAATAGATAAGCCTGGTAAAAATTTGGATCAGATAAAAAATGATTTAGTTTCAAATGGATTAACTCCAGAAGATTGGGGTTGAGACACTCCAGTGATTTGAATATCTGGTGTTACATGACAATGAGTTCCAGATCTTTTGGAATCAATATTGCTGCAGTCTGAAATGCTTGAATTGAAATATAATCCAGATAGATCTGCTATCTGAGTGGTTTTGGATGCCAATAAAGATTCTAAAAAATGAGTTGTAACTAGCATGATAGTAATGACCTGAACCTTAAATGTATGAGATGTGATAGTTGCTTATAATACTTATGGTAAGGTAAAGAGGATGCAAGATTGGACATGAAAACAAATAAAGTTTGCAAAATGATGAGAGCCAGTTCAAATATTGTGAATATCTGAATTACCAGAAGCTGGTAGAATGGTAGAAGTAGTAAAAAATGAAAAAGAAGCTCACAACAAAATAGATTTGATACAAGCACAAGAAACCAACAAAAATAAACAATCTGTGGTACAAGATTTTTTGAGCAAACTGGGAGAATGAGACGAAATGGAAAAAACAGAATTGAATTTGATATTGAAATCAGATGGTTCTAGTAGTTTAGAAGCGCTTAAACAAGCTGTAGCTGGTATAAAAACTCCAGATAATGTAGATATGAAAGTAATACATACAGATGTGTGACATTTTTCTGAGTCTGATTTAGCTTTGGCACAAGCTTCTAAGGCTTTAATATTGTGATTTAATGTGACAATAAACTCTGTTTTGAAGAAAAAAGCAGAACAAATGAAAATAGAAATGAAAAGTTTTGATATTATATATGAACTTACAAATTATCTTGAGGAATTAACTCAATGAATGATAAGATATGAGCAAGAAGAAGTTGTGATTTGAAAATTGGATGTGCTTGGTATATTCTATACCAAATGAAAAGAGATGGTAGTATGAGGTAAGGTAATAGAATGAAAAGTAAAAAATAAATCTAAATTTAGATTGATTAGAGGTGATGAAATAATTGCAAATGGTGAAATACAATCATTGCACAAAAATAAAGATGAAATGAAAGAAGTACCGCTTGGAGATGAGTGTGGTATGAAGGTTAAGGTTTGAAAGAAAATTGAAGAATGAGATACGCTGGAGTTCTGGGAGATGCAAGAAATTAGGCCAGAAAATGGCAATTAAAAAATTAACGAATTACATATTAACAAGTTGAAATGAAAATTACTAAATTTGAAGATTTGAATGTGTGGAAGAAGTCTATGTTACTGAACAAGAAGATGTATAAGATTACAGACGAAAAAGTGTTTTTTAAAGATTTTGGTTTGAGAGATCAAATTAGAAGAGCAAGTGTTTCTATTAGCAGTAACATTGTTGAATGATTTGAAAGAGATAATAATAATGAATTTATCAGATTTTTAAAAATTGCAAAAGGTAGTTGTTGAGAAGTTAGAAGTCAAATATATGTTGCTTTTTCTGTTTGATACATACAAGAAGAGATATTTAAGGATTTAAAGAATGAATTTCTTGAACTGTCTAAACAGATTTGATGATTTATTAAGTATTTGGAATGACAAAGAAAAATTTGAAATTTTTTAGCTCGTTAATTTGTTAATCATTTTATGAAATTAATAGTGGGATTGGGAAATCCATGAGACAAGTATAAAAAGACTAGACACAATATTGGATTTGAAATCATAGATCAATATGTAAATTCAAATAATATTGGTGATTTTTCTTATGATAATAAATATGGATGAGAAGTTTTAACCCTCCTAAATCCTCCCTCTCAGGGAGGACTTTCTAATGTAACCGAGAAAATTATATTTTTGAAGCCGATGGAATATATGAATAAGTCTGGTCAAGCTGTGCAGAAATTGATGAATTTTTACAAAATTGAAGCAAAAGATCTGCTTGTAATACACGATGATATAGATCTGTGAGTTGGTGTAGTAAAGTTGAAACTTGATTGAGGTCTGGCGTGACACAATGGACTCAAAGATATCGCTGAAAAACTAGGGACAAAAGATTTTAATAGGGTCAGAATATGAATAGATAGGCCGTTAAGTGTAGATCAGGTTTCGGATTATGTATTGAGTAATTTTAAGAAAGAAGAAATAGAAAAAATTCAGGATAAATATTTGGATATAGAATGATTGATTTCTGAGTTTTTAGGAAAATAAAAAAACACCAATAATTTATCGATGTTTTTTGTCAGATTAGTTTGAATATAGCTATTGTTATTGATATTATTTGGGTTGAGCATATTATATATGCTTTTTTCTTATAGTACAAATATGTGTTGTTAATATGTCCTATAATTAATGCATACCATCCTATTTCGAGTTTTAATCCTAGTAGTATGAATGCTGTTGCAAATGATATAGTAGCAATGCTTTGTAATATCCAAAATGGTTTTTTTCTTTTAGCTTCATTTGTTATTAGTATGGTTGCGAATGTGATGCTTAATACAATAATAATGAAGTCGAGTATTTGCAGTCCTGTTATTTCATTTGTCCATTTATATAATCCATAAATAGACAATATTGTTAATCCAGCTACGATTGTAGCAACTATTTTAAGCTTTATTTTGATGTTGAATATGGTTGTTAGTAAGTATCCAATTATGGAAAACCACCAACCCATTATACTTGATACAGCTAGAAAATATTTAGATAACATTAGTGAAATAGCCGATGCTGTTTCTAGGTAACGCAATTCTTTTTTCATATTTTTTTTATATATTCTATATATTTAATAGTATAAGTCAATGTAGGTTTTATTTTGTTTGAATTTGCTTGAAATTCCGGTTTATAATCTTATTTTAAGTTTTGTTAATTTATTTTTTAAATTGAAAAATTATGAAAACTTTTTTTGAATCAATCGGAGTTAAAGTGCCAGAAATTTATTTGCCAAACACGGATGTTGACTGGAATAAACGAGCTGTAGTAGCATGTGATCAATATACCTCACAACCTGATTATTGGAATGAAGTAAAAGAGCTTGTATGAAATGTTCCATCTACATTAAATATTATTTTTCCTGAAATTTATTTGGAAGATGATGATTGAGATGAGAGAATAGTAAATATCAAAGAAAATATGGTGAAATATATGAACGAATGAGTTTTGGAAAATAAATGAAATGGATTTATCTATATAGATAGATCGACTTCTCAAGTAAGATCTAGAAAAGGTCTTATAATGGCCTTAGACTTGGAGCAATATGATTATAGCAAAGGGTCGCAAACATTAATGAGAGCAACAGAGGGTACAATAGTTGATAGGCTTCCTCCTAGAATTAAAGTAAGAGACGGTGCACCTTTTGAGCTTCCTCATATTATGGTTTTGATTGATGACCCAGAAAAACAAGTAATAGAGCCAATCGCTGAAGAATTAGATAAACATAAAAAATTGTATGATTTTGATTTAATGATGGAAGGTGGTCATATTACAGGATATCAAGTTACAAATGAAGAAACTGTATCTAGAATTGTGGCGTGATTAGAAAAATTAGCTAATAAAGAAGTATTTAAAAATAAATATAATGTGTGAGATGATTTAGGAGTATTGTTGTTTGCGATGGGAGATGGGAATCATTCATTTGCTACAGCTAAAGCGATTTGGGAAGAGAAGAAAAAGAGTCTTTCTCTTGAAGAAATGCAAGATCATCCAGCTAGATTTGCTTTGGTAGAGATAAACAATGTGCACGATGCTGGTATTACTTTTGAGCCAATACATAGAGTGTTGTTTAATATAGATAATGATGATTTGTTTAACAAGATGGCGGAATATTTTAAGTATGTATGATCTGAATTAACAGTCGAGCACTACTCTACTAAAGATGAATTAAAAGAAAATTTAAAAAATTCTACAACTGATATACACTACTGTCGAGGAATGAATCAAGAATGATATATGATTTTGTGAATTAAAAATCCAAAATTAAACCTAGAAGTAGGAAATATACAAGCATTTTTGGATAAATATTTGGCTGAAAATACTGAAGCTAAGATTGATTATGTACATGGTGAAGATGCGACAGAAGAACTTGGTAGGAAAAAATGAAATCTTGGTTTATTATTTCCAATTATGGATAAGTCAGATTTCTTTAAGACAGTTGTGGTAGACTGAGCTTTACCAAGAAAGACATTCTCAATGGGAGAAGCAGAAGAAAAAAGATTTTATCTAGAATGTAGGAAAATAGTAAAATAATTGAAGATGAGT
>DAOTFU010000005.1:10075-41492 GCA_035446765.1 Candidatus Absconditabacterales bacterium | reverse complement strand
ACCACTAAAGTATATCTCTCAAGTTCATATAGACATATTGTAATATCCATTTCCATTTTCCATATAGAAGTCTCATACTATTGGATTACTTGCAGAGTTTCAAGCTAATGGGAAATAAGCTCATGTACCACTACCACCGATACTCCATATCCCAGAATATGCATTTATCACAGACATAGCTGTATCATCTGTTTCATTGACTGGCACTTGCCCACCTGTAATAAAATTTCCAGACAGACTAGTTTTTACGATTTTTCCACTACTATTCATTCAAAGATAGTTTACACCATACTCAGTATCCAATCAAGAATGAAAATAAATTTGACCACTTCAATTTGGATTTACTTGTAAATAATTTGTACCAGATGATCATCCATCACTAGATACAAAAAACTTTTGGATATACTGTATAGTATTCTCAAAAGATAAAGGTATTGTAATGCTAGCAAACACCCCAAAACCCAAAAAAGAAAATATAAGAATAAAACCAAATAATATAAATTTTTTCATCTTTTTTTAAAAAATTAAGATTGTAAAAAACAAATTAATACATTGAAAAACTACTATTTTTGATAACCAAAAGATATCAAAAATAAAGAAAAAAGACACAATTTTGCAGTGTTTTATATACAAAAAAGTCAACAACAAGTTGACTTAAAAAAATAATAAATATAGTAGGTTATAAACTATGTCAATATTTGTCTATATCTTATTTTTTACCTAATTCTCGCATAAAAATAGCTGCAGACTGTCATACATTCATAGATTCTTTGATTCAATTCATAGGTATATAGAGTATTTTATCTACCATATCCAAAGTAGATTGCAAAACTCCATCTACCTCATTGCCTAATACCAACATAGTATTTTTTTTCTGCACTCTGAATTCTGAACTCTGAACTAAATCAATCGATATAGCATCATCATTAAGTTCTCAAGCTAATATCACAAAATCTTCATCTCTAGCAAAATCAATAGCTTGTCTACTATTGTCAAATCTTTTAAGATTTACTGTATCTTCTGCTCCCAGGGAAGTTTTTTTTACTTTATTTTGCTCTACTGGATGTGGAGTATAACCACTCAACCAAACATCCCATCACAAAGCATCTGCAGTACGTATTATATTTCATACATTGTAAGCACTACGTATATTTTCTAGCAATATTACATTATTCATTAGAACTAATTATATTTTATAAAACCAAAATTTGTAATTTGCAACATGTAACTTGCAACTGACTTATTTAAATTTTTCTGCCAAATAATGTATCAACAAAACCAAACCAAATCATCAAATAGCAATCAATATTGCATACAAAACGTTGCTGTCAAATATTGGTAATATATTTTTTTGCAACAATGGCTGAATTTCTCAATGTCTATCTACAAAAGTCTCTACAGTATCTTTCCAAGGCCATACCTTATTTAAGGATCACAACATAAATCAAATCAATACAATTACCATTTGGTCATGCCATCTAGATTTAATCCAATGAAGTAATTTTGAAAAACTTATCAATCCTGCTATCGCTCATATTATAAATACCAATATCGGTACAATTACTTTGAAATCTCATCCAGTCAATGAGACAATATTTCATAAAACTTCTTGATACTGTCACAATATTACAAGAATATATGAACCACTAATACCAGGCAATATCATTGCTATGATAGCAATAAATCATGACCCAAACATAGTCAAATTTCAAGATCCTAGATTGAATACAGGCAATGATGTAACCACAAATCAAACAAATATTCATATAATCAACAATACTAAATACCACAATTTATATTTTTTTATAGATTTTCTAAGTATAATTGCAGATGCTACAATCAGCCCAAAAAAGAATGCTCGAACCAATGATGGATAGGTCTCAAGCAAATAAGAAATTAATTTTGCCAATGTGAGTATAGCTACAATAATTCACCCAAATATAGCAACTAAGAAATTACCATGAATATTTTTCCAAAATATTTTAATTTTTCATTTAAATAATATTTTTAAATTACTTAAATTGAACGCATGCAGTGCATCAATCAATTCATCATATATACCTGTAATAAATGCTATGGTACCACCTGACACTCCAGGTATTACATCACAAGCACCCATCAATAGTCATTTTAAAAATAATATTACTTTTTTCATCTTAAAACAAAAAAATAAAAGCTCACCACATAGTAGCAAGCTTTCAATATTTTTCAATAGATTTTCTGTATTATTCAAAAAAATGTTCGAGATTGCACTGTCAGACTCAATGAAATTTACTTAAACACAACAACAAATAAAAACTAAAGCTCCGACCCAATTCGGAGCTTCGTATTTATAATAAAATATTTCAAGCTGTAAGTATGACTGCAATCTCGAACAAGGGCATTTTTGCTTACTGACGTCTATCCCGCTAAAGTGCGGGATTGCTTAATTGTGACAAAAGTAAGCCCCCGCGGGAAGCGTTTTCCAAAATTAATTTTTATGTATTACAATTCCCACAAAGAAAAATACTCCACTCTAGAATTAATAATCACCTCCATATCAAAATACTGTTCCAAAACCATTTTCCAGTCTTCTAAAATTCTCTTCACTCTACTAGAATTCTTGGAAGTAATAAAATCTATTTCAAAACTAATATAGTCTATATTTTGTCAGCTAAGCTCTCTAGTAGATGAATTAAAATTTAAACTATTTAAAGTTGAATTTGGAAACAATGAATAAAATTGCTTTTCCAGCTCCAATTCTTTTTTAGTCTTCTCTGCTTTTGGCAATTCATTATTACCTTGCCACTGTATTATCAATTTACTTTCATCTCCATAAGTCAATTGTAATTCACTAAGTATAGTTTGATAAATCACATCTTTATCTACATAATCTTCTGTATACAAACTAAGATATAATATATCTCTTTGAGGTTCCAATAATTTATAATTTACTACAAACACAGAATCATAATTACTATTCAAAAAATTTGAAATATTTTCTATAAAAATATCTTTTTTATCTTTTTCTTCTCACACATATACACTAGACAATTCTACTATATTTATATCCAACTCTATAGAACTATCTGTCTGAGTAGAAAGTATTTTTGTAAACTCTTTTCTATTTAAGTCTGTAAATAAAAATCAATCTGGTATATTTAGCTCTAGATTTACACGCAACAAGTCTTCTCAAACATTTTTAAACGATATTTCATTTACATCTATATTAGGATCTAAATTCTCAAAATAATCTTGTGTTACGCTATTTATTTGATTTGTGATTTTCATATTTTCTGCTATCTTATACATAGATTTTTGTAGTGGGATACTAATGATCAAAATCGATAAAAATACCATCAACAATATTACAAAACTTCTCTTCTTTCATTCTTTATTTGTTGGAAAGAAACCAAACATATAAAATATCACAATACCTATAATCAATATAGCTACAAGATTGGCCATAAACAAAAGAAAACTTCCTTGCGCTACACCAAAATTTAAAAAATAAATTCCAATTCATATCACAGAAAGTGGTGGCAACAAAGCAACCGACATAGCTACTCCAGCCACATTTTCTTGAAGTTTTTTAAATCACAAAGACAGAAATGCTACAGCTCCAGAAAAAAGTGCCACAAATAAATCAACCATAGTAGGAGATATCCTAGACGTAACCTCTGTAGTAAGATTAGAAAAAGGCACAATAAATGAGATAAATACACTTGAAGCTATTGCTACCAATATACTAAAAAATATTGTCTTTATACTTCTCAGATACATTCATCTATTACCTGTAGTGATAGCAAAAGCAAATGTTTTTATAGGATTTAGAATAGGAGATATAAGCATAGCTCATATAATCACTGGTATCGAATTCATAAGCAATCACAATGTGGCTATCATACAAGACAAAGTAAACTGTATCCAATATAATTTCCTAGCATAAGAATCTTCTACTATATCTCATGCTATTTCATTTTTTCTATTGTTATCAATTTTCAACCAAGATATTTTTTCAAAAAAACTCTTTTTCTCTGCTTCTTCAATTTCTCAAATCATATCTTTTTGTTCATCATCTCTTTCTTTTGTAGAAAAAACAAAACCTTGGACATCTCAATCTATATCTCCATCTTTTCGCCAATTTGATATATACTTTAGTATTTTCATAAAAATATATTTTTATAAAAACTAAAATAATTATACTGACAAACAACAAATTTTGCAAATCTAAAACCTTGTTTTTAAATACAAAATAAACAATATAAAAAAATATAAAAACTTTTAACTTGATAGCTTTTAACTTTATAGACTAATTGATGATCATTTGACTTGCTCCTATGGATTGAATTACAGATCTACCATATAGAGTCATCACCAAAGAGATATTTGATAAATACAATATAAATCCAAAAAATGAATTACGACTTTGGACAGAATTTATGACATCTGACGGTTATATAGCCAATCCACATAAAGTCATCAAACATATGATTCATACAGATTTTGAAAAACCAATAATAATACAAATATTTGGATGAAAAATCCAAAAACTTATAAAAACAGCCCTAGATATCCAACAAAAATACTGAAAAAATATTGCTGGTATAGAATTAAACACTTGATGCCCTGCAAACAATGTAATGAAAAATGGATGATGATCTGCTTTGCTCACCAACAAAGATGAGTTATTAGATACAATCAAAGAGATATCGACAAAGTTAGACATACCATTTAGTATAAAAACTAGAACAGGATTAAATGAAGATGATAAAAAAGAACAAATGAATTTTTTGATCGAAGCTAGTAAGTATTGCCATATGATATCTGTTCACTCTAGGACACTACAAGAACTATACAAATGAGATTGAGATCGAAATTTTATATACGAACTAAAAAACAAAGTAAACAAAAATTGTAAAATAATATGAAACTGAGCAATAAAAGATTACGAAGAAATAGTATGAAAAATAAAAAATCTAGATGGTATAATGATATGACAAGCCGCTATATGAAATCCATGGATATTTACACCTCACAAACCATCACTATCTGAAATATACAACACAATATTGAAACATTTAGAATTGATGGCAAAATATGAGATATTTACATCAAATATATCTCAAGACAATTTATCAATAGAAACAATAAATCCAGATTTAAAAAAAATTGAAAATATAGATATTGAAAAAAATTACAAAAAAATCCATTATACTCCTCTACTATTCAGGAAATATCTACATCAATACCTAAAGTGAATTCCCGGATGAAAAGAATTAAAAGAACTTTGCAACAAAACTACAGACTTAAAAGAAAACATAAAATACATACAAAATTTTTTTGAAAAAATAATTTAATAAAAAAGAGTCCAATTATAAATCAGACTCTTTAAGAAGAAA
This sequence comes from Candidatus Absconditabacterales bacterium, assembly GCA_035446765.1. Taxonomy (GTDB): domain Bacteria; phylum Patescibacteriota; class Gracilibacteria; order Absconditabacterales; family Absconditicoccaceae; genus JALOAF01. Next base: position 36,111 of record DAOTFU010000005.1, on the reverse strand, counting down.
ATAATTTCCCATACCTATCAAAACAACAGAACAAGACTTTACAAATTTTGGTAACAAAATCCTACCAGATGAATCAATTTTGAGCTCATAAGACTTAGAAGAAAAATCTTCTTTATCATCATCTTCATCAAAACCATTAAAAATCTCCAACCATTGTTTAAACGGATAAATTTTTATGGAATTATCGTTTACCAAAATATACTTATCCATTTTCCATTTAGATGGTACAAGAATTCTTCTTTTTGCATCAACTTTTCTAATCTTTTTCCCTATAAACATAGTATTTTATTTTTATTTTGAGAAACATTAAAGATTACACAAAAAACATCAAGCAAAATTTGACAAATATTTTTTTCTGGCTATAATAATAATGTCTGACCTTTCGTTGGACAGCCTTGGAATGGGGCGGCGGATATAAACCGCGAAAAAATCCTATTCTATATATGGAAGGAGGATATCTACTCCTTCCTTCCTTTTTTTATAAAAAAATTTGATTACTTATATAAAATAGATAAATTGTTAATTGTAAATTTTAAATTGTACATTGAAAAATTGAACTACGAATTATTTGATAATAAAAACCAACAAATCTTTCTTGTAGATATGACCAGAGAACCTGATTATATTTTTTCCGAGTTAGCAAAAAGTTGACTATCCAAATATATCAAATCATGAAAAAAAATAGGAATATTGGTAAACAAAAAATGATATTCTGGATGAATATTTTGTCGTAAATGTGGTTTTGTGCCAAAGTGTACAAAATGTTCAGTAAGTGTAAGCTACCACAAGACAGGAAACAGTAAAATATGACTTTGTCATATATGTAAATCACAATATGATTTTCCACAAAAATGCCCTCACTGCTGATCCACAGAAATTAATGAATTTTGAATTTGAACACAACAAATATCTGAATTATTGGAACAAGAATTTAAAACAAAGATACAGCTCATCGAATCAGAAAAAGCAAATTCTAGCAAAAAAATAAAAGAAATACTAAAACAAAAAGACACTCAAATCTATATATGAACATCTTTACTCAATACCGCTATACAAGACATTGACCTTGATCTGATTGTGTTTTTAAATGCTGATTTATGACTAAATATACCAGATTATTCAGCAGCAAAAAATAATTTTCATTTTTTGTATGATACTTTCAAAAATCACAAATGTAAAAATTTTATAGTACAAACATTTAATCCTGAATATTATAGTATCAGAAATGCATGTAAACTAGATAAAAAATGATTTGAAAAAGAAGATAATGATTTTAGAAAAGAAAACAATTATCCTCCATATACAGACATATGTATGATCATGTACAAAAATGAAATAGAAGAAAGACTTTTCAATAAAGTTGATAAATTGCACAAAGAACTACTCTACCTCAAAGAAAAATATCAAATGAATGATCTAGAGATATATTCTACTCCACCAATAATTTACAAAATATTTGGAAAATATAGGTACAACATAGTCTTAAAGTGAAAGGATCTGAGAAATTTTATGGATATTGTGTATACAAAACTAAAATTAACCCAAAATAATTTTAAAATAAATCGACAAGCAGAAAGTATAATATAAATAAATATTAAACATTAATAGTGATTAATCAACAACACTAACAATTAAAATTGGGTCGCCTCAGATTTTTCACTAGGAATTTCCGATTAGGAAATGACGATTTTTGAAAAATTGCTGAGCGACCCGAGGCATTTTTGCTTACTTTTTTTGCTGGAAGAAAAAAGTAAGTCTCAGCGAAGCGCTTATTAAAGAAAAATTAATATCATTTTTATAGAAATTGTCAACTAAACATAGTTTCGAATACGGATTTTTTTGATAAAAAAGTGCTTTTTGAATATAATTTAACAAGTAATTTTAAAAACAAAAATAGAAAAAAGATGGAAGAAAAAACAAAAAATGTTGTATTTGATACAAATTACACTCAAGAACTGGATAGTTGATGATATCCTCACTTCGACAAAAGTGTAAAAAAAACTGAAAATAAAAAGAAAAAATGATTTCTTGATAAAATCATCGAAAGTATTTTTCCTCCTAAAAAATGATGAAAAAACAAAAAATGAGGAAAATGAACAGATGAAAGGGTGGAAAATCCAATTTTGAAAAACCAGGATCTAAAAGATCAAGTAAAAGCAATCATAGAAATGCCAGATCAAGAATACTCTGACAAAAAACTTACAAGTAAATTGAGAGAATATATATCAGAAGTAGAAAAACATTATACAACTACAATTTCTGACTATAAATCGCATATCTCTCCGTCTTTTTGGGAATTTAAAAACAACAAATTTAATGTATCTGGATTGTTGTGAAAATCATATTACGTACAAAACTATCCATCTTATATAGATGCATTGTGGACAAGAGATTTGTTTAGCTTCCACAATAAATGGGATATGAGTTTCTTCATATATCCAGAAGATGATGCTGCAATACAATCTATGTTAAAACAAAAATCTACACAATTAAAAGCAGAAATAAACGAATCTATGTCAAAGTGAATTACATTAGATACTGAAATACAACAACAATATAAAGATGTAGAAATGATTAGAGAAAAATTAACTACTCGTGAAGAAAGGTATTTTGAATTATGATACTATATAAATATATACGAAGAAGAGGAAGAAAAACTAAAAGAAACAAGTAGAAAATTTGAACAAAAGATATCAGGTTACGGAATTAGGATAAAAAATAGTATTCAAAGGATGGATGAATGATTTAATAGTACACTACCCTTGTGTACAGATGAGTTATGAATTACTAGAAGTGCTGTTACGTCATCATTGGCTGGAAGTTTTCCATTTATATCAAATGAATTAATACACAAAACAGGAATACTTTATGGATTAAATAGTTACACATGATGATTGGTGATATTTGATAGATACAATAGTACTCTACCAAACATGAATAGCTGTATATTGTCTACATCATGAGCGTGAAAATCCTTCACAGCTAAATTAGAAATATTGAGATATTTATTGAATGGTATCGATTCAATAATTATAGATCCAGAAAACGAATATAAGGATTTATGTGATAAAGTTTGATGAACTTATGTAAATATTGCTACAAACTCACAACAATTCTTAAATCCTTTTGATATTCCTCCAAAAATAGAAGATGTAGAATACGGAAAATGAGATCTTTTGAGAAGTCAAATCATGAATCTTATATCATTAATCAAATTATTGATATGAAATATAAGTACTGAAGATGAGGCATTGCTAGATAAAGCATTACAAAGCGCATACAACCTAAAATGATTCTCATTTGAAGAAGAAACCTATGAATGAAAACAACCACCTATCATGGAAGATTTGATGAATACTCTGGATGGTATGGAATGATGAGAAAAAATGGCACTTAAGTTAAGCAAGTATGTTACTTGAACATTTGGTAAAATGTTCAACAACTATACAAACGTAGACATCGAAAACAAAATGACAGTATTTAATATAAGAGATGTAGAAGATGCACTAAAAACTCCAGCCATGTTTAATGTATTAAATTTTATACGAACAAAGGTTAGATCACAAAAAAAGAAAAGAATGCTTGTATGTGATGAGGCATGGATCATGTTAAAACATCAGGAATCTGCAGAATTCTTATTTTGATTGATAAAAAGAGCAAGAAAATATGGTGTATGAATTACTACCATATCACAAGATATTGAAGACTTTATCAAAAGTGAATATGGTAAACCAATCATATCAAACTCTGCCTTACAAATACTATTAAAACAATCTACTACTTCTATAAAAGCATTAAATGAATTATTGTGACTATCAGAAGCAGAACAAAGAAGGCTAGTTTCTTGTGGTATTTGAGAATGATTGATCTTTGCTGGACCACAACACGTATGAGTAAAAATACTAGCATCTCCAGAAGAAAAAGCATTTATATCTACAGATATAAAATAAAATGTGAGAAAATAAAAATAATAAAATAGAATTATCTCTATCAGCAATTATGTTTTTCGCTCCATTGATAAGAAACAAAATTTCTACAAGTCAAAAAATATCTCCAGAGGAAAAAAATTTTGTTTTATGATTTATCAAACTGGGTAATGTAAATATATTTTTATTGGTTCTAAATATATTATTACAAATATTTTATTATTTTTACGATTTAGCAATACTTAAAACAATATGAATTGTTTTAATATCAATACTCTGAATATCACTTACAATATGAAGCATCTTTGCTATTAGTAATAAATCAATCTTTAGCAAAGATATATGACAAAAAACCAATCATAAAAAAAACTTATTGTATTATATTCCAATATACAATATATATATACGATATAAAAAACACAATTTTGAAAATCCAAACATTGAAATAAAGGAATCACTCATATTTCGATGATTGCTTACTATGGTTGCTATAGTATTTAAAAATACAAATATTTTGATAGCAATATCCATATTATGAATAATAAAACTGATATTAAATATAAATTGAGTGAATTTATGAGACAAATATAAAAATTTTATAAATAGTTTATTTGAAAAAAATCCAGAAGAGATACGATCATATATATCTGCTACAATAAAAAGCATATTCAACAAAAAAACTTTATCAGAAAATTTACAAGAACAAAAAGATTATTTTAGGCTTTTGGTAAAAAGTAATACAAAAAAAATAATATTTCAATACGCTATATTTTACATAATATGTATATATTTATTGTACATATGATACACAAATGAAAATATCTTATTGATATTCGCAACCATAATAATGTCCTAGATATATTATAATGTTGATAAATCGAAAGCACTTACCAAACTTACCTATAATAAAAGAAATAAGCGATATATTCTTTAAAAGAAATAAATAAAATGAATAAAATTACAAAAATCATACTTTCAACAATAATAACTATACTCTCATTGATTTGATTGTGATTTTGTGATTTTGATCTAAAAATCAATAGCATATCTTTAAGCGATTGATGAAATACAGTATCATTATTCTCAAATCCAAAAATTAATATAGACATATACAACAATTGACCAGATAATATTGTAAATAATGGAAATATATGAGGCGGGTTTATAAGATGTCAAGAAATGTGAAGTCAAAATACTATTTTTAACTCCTCTTCTATGTCTACTTTTATTGTAAATAATGGTACAAATATGATAGCGGGTAATCTAGAATTACCTATGACTCTTACTCAGACACCAAGAACTATAGAAATCAAATGTATTGTAAACGAAGGATGACAATTTAATGGATCGTTTACATCTAATGAATCAAATTATGACAACAATAGCAGCACATTCAGCTTCAATGTAGAACAAGTATCTAGATTTGATATATCATTAGACAGATCTATAGAACCAATAAGACAAAACTTAGATGCTTCTGAATCAAATTCTATGCTATGATGATGAGATAGTGTCAAAAATTTCATATTTAAAAAATTAATGAATGTGATTACCCCATTAGTAATAGTGGTATGAATTATAATATGAATAATATGAGCTTATAGATTGATGTTTTCTAGTAGTGCAGAAGAGACAAAAAATTGAGTACAACTAATCGTATACTGAATAATTTGAATAATTATTATATTAAGTGCAAAGTACATATGATCAGTTATATTTGAAGATATATTTCAAAGTGGTAATACGATAGCACTCAATTGAGTAGATATATCTACACAACTATATGAAAAAATAGCATATCCATTTATCAAAATAGTTGTTTATTTGGCTTTATGATGATTATTTGTAGTAATAGCCGCAAAGGCCTTCTCTTTTATCACAAAATGAGATGAAAGTTCTCCAAAAAAAGCAGCAACAATAATATGATGGAGTACAATCTGAATGCTTATTATTATATGAGCAAAACAAATAGTAGAAGCAATATACGGTAAAAAATCTGAAGTATTAAATACAAGTGCACAAAATCTTTGAGAAATAGGAACAGGACTATTGGCAGACAAAAACATACCACTACTATACAGCGTTATCAATTGGGTAATGTGATTAACTTCATTGGTAGTACTTGTGATAATAATCTTCCAAACATTTCAAATACTTACAAATCCCGAAAAAGCAGACAATCGACAAAAAATCTGAAAAAGCATCATATATATATTTGTTTGAATATTAATTATATGAGCCGGATACTTACTTACCAATTTCTTGGTTATAAACTAAAAAATCTTGGATTTTAACTTATTTTCATTATAATACTAGACAGTGAAAGGTTTATCAAGTTTATAAAGTTAAATATAATTTATAATTATAAAACTTGATAACTTACAACTTTTAACTTTCCACTAAAGTATGTATAATCTATACCAAAGCAAATTACGAAAAGATATACAAACAAAAATATATGATAAACCATATTTCACTATAAAAATATTTGATAGAGAATATTTTTGAATTATAAAAGAAAAAAAAATATGACCATTTAAGACAAGATGGTTACAAATAATGTGATTAGAACTGCCAAAAGACAAATTACTTGTCAAAAAAGAACTACAAAAAATAAAAAATAAATATAAAAAAGAAAAATGAACTATTTTTGTACAATTGTGTATGCTAAATGAAATAATAAGATTTGAAAATGTGTGAAAAAGATCACAAGATTTTCTAGATGATATGAGAGATATGAGACTTAATGTTCGTCATCAAATAAAAGAAGATTATTGATTAGAAAGTGCTTTTAGAGAAAATATGCCACAAGCAAATATAGTGTATGATATTACAAAATCAGATGAGGATCTTATTTCTGAGATGAATTCTTGATGCAAAGAAAGAATCAAAAAAGCTACAAAAAAATGAATAGAATTTGGCATAGCATCACCAGATCAATACGAATTATTCTATCAAAAACGAAAAGAATTATCGGGTAAAAAATGATTTAATATCATACCCAAAACACAATATGACAAACTAATCAGATATATCACACAAAACAATCGTGGTAATTTGTTTACATCACATATAGATTGAGACATAATAGCAGGTAGTATATGTGTTTACGACGAACATCGCATAATATATCTATATGGTTTTTCAAATAGAAAATACTCCAATATATGATGACATCACTATCTAAAATTTAAAATATTCCAACGAGCTAGAAAAAATAACATGACATACGTAGATATGCTTTGATGAGCACCAACATGATTCCCAGAACATCCACTAAATTGAGTTAGCAACTTTAAAGAATCTCTTGGTGGTATCAAAATAGAACAATATGGTAGCTATGATCTTATTATAAGACCTTTTTTATACAAAATATTCAAATTTTACTTTAAAATTAAGCAAAAATAAGCCAACAAACCAATATTTTACCATAAATCATAATTATGTCAAAAAAAAAGACCCTTCCTCTAGGTTTTTTTTTCATTTTTACCAGTTTATAATTATAATTATATTGTATTATATTTTACTTCATATGTGGCTTTATGAACGAAGAAAACAAAATAAATTTTTGATCTATAAATACAAAAGAAAATACACAAGAAAGTTCTAATACTTTTTTAGAAACAGAAAAAGAAATTACACAAACAAATGAACAAAAAAGTATAATATGAGAAATAAATAAAAATAATAATACAGATAATCAAACACAAAATACAATAGATCTATCTAGTATAAATATAGAAAAAGATACAAAAAAAGAAAAACCAAAAATAAATTTTTTCAACAAAGATGTTTCACAAAAAGAAAAAAAACATTATCACGTAAATTATCGAAAAATATTTATTCTATCTTTCTTTGTAATTTTAATAAGTTTAATTGTATGATTTGGTGCCTTAACTTACAAAAAATATTTGATAAACTACTCTAGCAGCGAAACTAGCATCAATCATAAATGATTTGATACAATAAACAAAATAAAAAGTTTTGTAGAACAATATACTACAAAAAATAATACGCACAATGCAAGTGACAAAATAATTTTAGAATGACCTGATGGTATAAAGGAACTAAATAGTTTAATAAATAGCGAACTAAATTATATAAAAACAAAAGAACTGCTAAATGATTCTATCGTAGATTTAAACAATTCTATACTAAATAAACATAATGAATTAGAGAACACAAAAAAAGAAATAACAAAAGCATGATTTGTTTCAAAAGAAATAGAAGAAATTGTATCACAAAAACAAGATATTTCTTCTATACAAGATTCATTAACCTCACTGGAGGCCATCAAATTTAGCAGTGCAATAAATGTATTTTCATACTTAGATACTTTTATAGAAAGCTTGTCACAATCTTTGGAAATATCAAAAGAAACTATAGAAGAAACTATGGCAGAAATAATAAATAGAAAAGAAAAAGATATAAATATATATATCAAAAATTGTTATCTAAACCCATATGAAATAGATTATAATTGTGAAAATACAAAAGATTTTGATATATACTATCAAATAAACAAAGATAATTATTTCGATACAGATTTATTTAAAAAATTGATGCATTATATAGACATAAAATTAGAACAAACAGAATTACCAAGTTTTAGTATATTCTTCAAAAACTTTGACCAAAATAAAAACACAATTACATTTGATATAAATGTAAATACATTTAAACAAGATGAAATAGAGTTGGCTAAAAAATGAATCTTGTCTCCGCATATATTTGTATTTACCAATCTAATAAACAGCTTAAAACAAAGCAAGTTTATAGTAGGTGAAAACATTAGTACAAATAATTTACAAATAGAAAATAAAACAATAGAAATTTGAACTACTAAATTCAATGTAAATAGTTCCAAAAAATCTCTAACACTACCTATACAAAAGAATACAGAAGTAGAGATTTCAGATTTTACAGATAACAAATAAATATGACAATCACAGAAGAAAATATAGAAAATCAAATAAACAAAATAAACAAAGACAAGATTTGATGAAAAAACAAAGCAGATTTTGAAAAAATAAAAATATTTGTAAATAAAGTGATAAACAAAATAAGAAACAATAAAGAAAAAGTAAAACTATTTATACCAGTTGCTGTACTGGCGTTTATCTTTATGATTTATAGCTTGGCTACTACTATAATTACTTCTACAAAAATAAATAAAGAAAAAGGTGAGCTATACCAACTAGAAAAATTTAACACAAAAATACTGGAAAATAATGAATATACAAAAATAGATATGGAGTCTATCGAAAATATACCAGAACTGATAAAATATAATTCTAATCTAGATACTGAATTAAATAGATACAGAGAATATCTAGACAAACTGCAAAGTCCTTATTCAAACTTCCTACAATATATATTGTTGCCAAGCCTAAACATATGGAAAGATTCATTTACAAATGAAATAGACACAAGTATAATATGATCTAAATTTTTAAAACAAAACCCTTATGATGACATAAAATTGATACAAAAACGAAGTAACTTTTTTAAAGACGTTTGAAACAACAATGAATTCAATCAAATAGAAGATATAAGTGTAAATAATATAGTAGAAGATTGAGAATATTTTTATATACCAATCAACATAAAATTTATAGCAAACTCTAAACGTTCATTTTTGTTGTTGATAGAAAAATTATCGATTACATCAAATGAGACTAACATAGCTTTGATAAATGAATTCATGTATAATTTACGAGAAAATATAAAAGAGAATAAACAAAACGAAATAGATGCAATATCTAATGATTATTGAACATGAATAGATATTGACAAAGCAATGTGACAGCATCTCTATGAACGAATACAAGATATATGAGAAAATAAAATATTAGATAATACGATCATAGAACAAACAATAAAAGATTCTATAGTTTGTGATGAAGATGAGCCAATACAATATTGTTATTATAAATTTAGAGATAAATACAGATCAATACCAAGTATAGCATATACAATATGAATGGAATGAAATACACAAAAAATCAGCGATTTAAAGAAAATTTTAAAAGAATTACCTCCAATAATTACAGTAGATAAATTCACTTTTGAAAGAAATATGGAACAAAGTATTTCTAATTATGAAAATATACAATATAAATGAGAAATACAAATAAATGTATATTGAAAATGAATAAGTACTTGAGAAGTGGAAGAAATATCCAATAAATTATGAAATATGTGTATAAAAAACAACTTAAACCCAGACAATGCAATTAAAACAATAGAAAACACACTAATAAATATATGAACCATAAATAAATCACAAAATTCAGATACTTCTAATCTACGAGAATTACAAGAAATTATAGAAGATATCAAAACAAAATATCCAACATTAAGTAATTACAAAAAAATAATCAAAACTTTTGAAATATATAGAATGCTAAAAGAAGCTAATCTATGTGCCAAATAAATACAACAACCTCTAAAAGATGTTCGAGATTGCACTGTCAGACTCAATGAAATTTACCTAAGAAAAATAGTAAATAAAACTAAAGCTCCGACCCAATTCGGAGCTTTGTATTTTATAATAAAATATTCCAAGCTATAAGTATGACTGCAATCTGCGAACGAGGGCATTTTTGCTTACTGGCGTCTATCCCGCTAAAGTGCGGGATTGCTTAATTGTGACAAAAGTAAGCCCCCGCGGGAAGCGTTTTTTAAAAAATTTTAATATAATGATAGCATTTATTCAGAAAATTCATTGATTGTATATTTTATATCATCTATCTTATATCACTTTCTCATAAGTTTTTGAATGATATCAAATCATTCAACTCCTTTTTTCTTGTAAGATTCTATTTCTTTTCTAATCTTTCTATAAATTCAAGATAAAATATCTTCTTGATATTCTTTCAAGACCTCCTCTACCAAAGATTTATCTACTCATTTTAAGTAAAGTTTTTGACGAACATTTATGATAGGTTTTCATTTATTTACCAATTCACTTCTAATATAACTTTCTACAAAAATTCTATCATCTATAAATCACTTTTCTTTGAGACAGTCCATGGTATATTTTATTTGTTGACTATCATATCATTTTTGTTGCAATTTTATCCTAAGCTCTTTCTCAGTTTTTGGATAACGAGAAATGTATTTTATAGCATACTGACAACAATCAGAATAAAGAGTTTTATCATTTTTTGTTAACATTTACCTATAGCCTTAAACATTATAAAATAATTTTATACAATTATCTAAATCTTGAATAAGATTCTCCTTGAGTGCCTCTTCTGGATTTTTCCAAATATATTTTTTATGTTCTTTCTTGTCTATTTTAATCCTAGGTTTTTCAATTAACTTCTTATGATATATATAATATACAAAATCGTAAGTTGGATATTTAACATACACTTTTTTAAAGTAAGAAATATCACTTAATTTCATCCCTGTTTCTTCAAATATTTCTCTAGAGACAGCTATATCAACAGATTCATTTAATTCTACTTTTCATGCTGGTACACCATAGGTATTGGGCTCATTTTTACAATCTTGCCTAAGCAACAAAAGAATTTTACCTTCATATTCCAAGAAACAACTAACAACTTCAAACTTAGGAATAAAATTATCAGGTTTAACCAGACATAACATCAGCAATATAAATATCTAAAAAAATTATTTCTTCAAACTAAAGGTAACTACCCTATCATCAAGATTAAATAAAGAAACTATATCTCATTCTTCTTTCCTTTCATCAATAGACCTCAAAAGAGCTTCTGAGATCAAAAAATCTTCAAAACTATTTATCACATCTTTTATATAATCATCTTTTGTATCAAAATACATATCTACTTTGGTATCTACATCATAGTCTGCATCCTTTCTCATCTGGTTTATAAATCTTGAAACTTCCCTAGCTACTCATTCCTTTATAAGCCCCGGTGTCAATTCCAAATCAAGTTTTGCTATCACGTCTCCCTCTATTGCCACATCATCACCATCCAATCATTGATAAGCTATTTCATAATCTCATTGCTGCAATACTCGCTCATTTCAGTTATCATCAAAAACTTTCACTTTTCATTCTCAAAGTTCTTCTATATTTCACATTTTACCAAATTTGATAATATTACCTGTATCTTTACCAAATTTTGAAGATAACGCTGATCACACAGGTTTAAATATTTTTGTAATCTTAATCCCATCTCCAAATCATTGAATATCTTTTACATTAATTTCTTCTTTTATAATATCTCCATATTTATTTAAAATATAATCTAATCACAAATTATTCATAATAAAAACAAAATAATACAATAAAATATATTTTTATAGATTTCTATTTTTTAAAAATCTTCCAAATTAAATATATATAAGAAACCACAAATACAATAGCATATATCTCTCGATCCAAATTTATAATCGCTGGTATCAAAGTTGCTATCATAAATGCAAACGCTAAAACACAAATTTTAAATATAGAAATATCATACCATTTAAATTTTTTAATTTTTTTATTCATCCATTCTAACATTTTTGATTTTTAATAGATAAATTTTTTATTTTTCATGTAATACATGCGCCACTAAATATACACTCAAAGCCACATAAAATATCAAGTAAACGATCCAATGTAGTTTGATCAATACTGGAGCCCATATTACCAACATTAAAGTAAATCAAAATATACAAAGCTTATACAAAAACCACTCAAAAATTTTAAACTTAGACAATATTTGATTCAATTTTTTTATCATTCACTTTTGCGTCAATTTGCCAACATTTGAAAAAAACTTCCAAAGTAAATAAGTATAAGGCACAATAAAGACTACAAAATATACCCACAAAGGTACTTTAGTTGTCAAAAATGGAATAAGTACAGCCAGAAACAATGTAAACAACATTACAGACATTTCAAAACTGGACCAATCCAACCAAGAAAATTTTAATACAGCTTTTGAAACCTTTTGTATATAATTTTTGAGAAACATCTTATTTTTGATAAAAAATAAAAAATACAATATCATAATTGTTATTTTCTTACAAACTTCAAGCCAAATTAAATATATTTTATAAACAAAAAAATAATATTTTTTTACTTATCTAAATTGTTTTAAAAATAAAAAATGGGTCGTCTCAGATTTTTCACTAGGAACTTCTTATTAAGAAGTGACGATTTTTGAAAAATGGCTGAGAGACCCGAGGCTTTTTTGGTTACTTTTGCGGCTGCTGCGCCCCGTCTGAATAGCGGGGGTAGCCAAAAGTAACCCTAGCGGAGCGTCTAATTTTAGTATAACTTTATATATAAATATAAAAAATTAAATATATTTACCAGCCTCAAAAATAACACTATTAACTACTCTCACACATTCTATTGGATTTTTACCTATAGCTGTTTCTCCAGACAACATCACAAAATCAGCTCATTCTCTGACAGCGCTAAAAATATCACTTACTTCAGCACGAGTAGGTATAGTATTTTTTATCATAGACTCAAGCATCTGTGTAGCTACTATTACTTTTTTTCATTTTCTTTTTGTCTTATCCACTATATATTGTTGTATTCAAGGTATTGTCTCTATTGGCATTTCTGTACCAAGATCTCATCTAGCTACCATTACAGCATCACTCACTCTAATAATTTCTGAAATATTATCTATTGCATCTTGTGTTTCTATTTTGGCAATAATTTTGAGATGAGAAGCACCATGATCATACAAAAAATTTCTCAAATCTCTAATATCTTGTGCGGTTTTCACAAAACTCATTGCTACATACGCAAAATTTTGCTCAATACAAAACAATATATCTTCTTTATCCTTTTTAGACAAAGCCTTCAACTTTAATTTTTTTCTAGGCAAATTAACGTGTCTTTGTGAAGTCAAAACTCAATCTTGCAAAGATTTTACATACAAATAATTTTTAGTTTTTCTCACAACTTGTACATCAAACAATCCTGCATCAATTTTGATGATATCACCCACTTTTGAATCCTGTACCAAATATGGATAATTACAAGCTATTGTCTTTTTTTCATCAATATATTTTTTATCTACACACATTTTAAAAACATCTCATTTTTTAAATCATAAAGATCACCTAATATTTCATAACCTAATACCAGGTCACTCAGTATCACACAACAACATAAATTTTCCACCAATCTTTTGTTCAATCTCTTTGATTTTTTCTTTTATGCCCAAAATCCATTCGTATTTAGCATGAGGAAAATTGAATCTCAAAACCCTTACTCAAGATTTATACAATTTTTCTATAGATTCTATATCCTCTGTTGCTGGTCACAATGTTGTGATAATACTAGCCATCTTATACAATTTACAATTAACAATTTAAAATAAATAATTTTTATTTATGATTTAATTTCACATTTAACATTTATAAAAGTCTTCTTCTCTTATCATTTTCAAAGCTAATTTCATTTTTAACTCATCACCTGAATACAAAGTACACAAAGTATCTCATTTTTTTACTTTATCTCAAACCTTATTGTTTAAATATATTCATGCTTTCAGATCCAATGGAGCTCAAAGAGTCCTACAAACATAATTCAATCTCTTCATATCGATATCTTTTATATCAAGATTTTTATCAGCCTTGATTACCTTTTCATATTTTGCCAATATAAGTTCTTCTGATTTTATATTTGGATTTTTTCCATTTTGAGCTTTAATGATTTTTTGCATATATTTCCAAGCTTCTCATGAAATTAATTGTCAATAAGCCAACTTCAGGGCCTGTTTTCATTTTGCCAATCATGCTATTTCAATCATCTTTGAAGCAAGAAATACTGCTTTCTTTTCCAAATCATCTGGTCTTTTTTCATGTTGTTGAAGCACTCTAAGTACTTCTCTAACCTGCAAAGTAGCACCAATACCAGCTCAAATAGGTTGTTTTGCCTCTGTAATCTGCACAGACATTTTCATACCCAATCATTTTCATACTACCTCAAATTTCTTTTTCCAATCATTGGCTTCTTTCATATTTTTTACTTTTGCTGTAGGTCCAACTGGTATATCAATCAAAGAATGACTTATACCCATAGCATATTTTTTAGCCATTATAGAACTTACTATCTGAGCTACATTTTGCATACTCAAAGGATAAGAAACTTGAATAATATTATCGTCTGCCGGAGCTAGATCCAATCATCCACCCCACACAAGACAACAATTATTTTTTTTGACCAATTTTTGAATTCATTTTTTATCAAAACATATATCCATCAACACACTTACACACTCTCATGTAGCAGCTGGAGATGTAATAGCTTTTGAAAAATTCTTTGGAAATTTGATCCCAAGAGATGCTACAAGTGGCACCAAAATCATAGTAGTCTCATTTCATGGCACTCATCATATACAGTGTTTATCAGCTACAATTTCTCACTTTGGATATTTAAATGTCACTCCATTTTCTGCCATAGCTTTTGCAGTCAAATACATCTCTTTGTTACTAGTTGGATGCATAAAACTACTAGCAGCATAATAAGTAATCAAAGAATCAATAAGTTTATGCTCTGAGATGTCTTTTATGATAGAGTTAATTTCCTTTTCACTAATCTTTTGTCATTTCATTTTTTTTCTGATAGCTTCTACTGTCATATCAGCTCTTTTAGTAAATTGTATATTAACAAGATCATCCTTTTCTACATCAAACTTTTCCAAAACATCATCAAAAAATCATATCTCTCCATATTTTACCAGTTTTGTAGTCACATCCAAATTTGCAACAATCTTATTTTGTCATTTAGATATTTCTACTTTATCAAAAGGATTAAGATTGTGGTCTATAGCATCTTTTTGATGTAATACTACAATCAACTCCTCTCCATCTCTTATTCAAAGCTTTTTTACTTTTGCATGTATCAAATGTTTCATAAATCTAAGTTATCAAGTTAAAAGTTTATCAGGTTGAAAGTTTTTTTATAGTTTACTTTATAAACTTTATGAACTTTCAACTTTTTGCTAAACGGTTTTCTCTTCACTCTCCTCAATCCTTACCGGCTGTGATTTCTTATTTTCAAAAAACTCAATAGCCTCTGCCAATTCTACATGATCTTTAGCATATTCATGTATATCCACTCATTGTTTATATGCATCACAAGCCTGCACCAATGCAGTTGCTCACTTTTGTGTTCATCCAGGATGTGCATGTACACCAGCACCCATAGTAGTGATAAAATCTGTATGTCACATAGCATCAATAAATGGTTTTAATTTTGTAGGATTTAGTCATCCTGAGATAATCGGAGTACATTTTTTAACACCTCTCCAACTATCGTCAATCAATACTCTCTGATGAGCCAAAGAATCCTCTATTATTTTTGCAATATCTTTGTCTGTTTCACTTATTTTTGCCCAAGATTGTTCAAAGAAATGTCCTTTAGCTTTCATATATGTATCTTGATCTGCGGCAGTAATATCTTCACTCACATTACCAGCCATTTTTCATACACCAGCAGTACCTGTATGTATACCACTAGCTCAAGCCAATCTAGCAAACATAGACAAAATTGGCACAGAAAATCCTATTGGATTTTCTGGTCTAGTAAATGCACCATGCATAGCTCTATGGAAGTGAATAAACACATTTGGATATTTTCTCCTAAGTGTCTGTACTGCCATCCAACCTGCAGTTATTCCATCAATCAAAAAAGCATAACTACCTGGTTCAAATCCAGCTTCAATTATCATTTCACATCTCTTGATCATAGTATCATAATCGGCAGCAGACACATTGAAAGAATGCACTTTCTTTTTTCATGTCTCTTTTACAGCTTTATCCATAGCTTCTTTTACATGAGCTACCATCTTTTCATATGGACAGAAATCTTGATCTGCCTGAGGTTCATCATTTTTTACAAAATCTCATCCTCAAACTCGAAAATCATAACACACTTCCGCATATTCTGCTGATGTAAGTCCCATCTTTGGTTTGATAATAGTACCAAGGATTGGTCTATCATATGCTCACAAATATTCTCTCATGTCATCAATATTATAACTTGGTCCATCATATTGTTCTAGCATTGATGGTGAAAACCACATATCCAAAAGTTTCAAAGCCTTAATTTGTTTCATTCACAATACATTTCATACAACATAAGTTAATATATTTTGTATATTACCTCCTCTATCAAATAATCTCCATGGATAAGCAATCCATATTAATTCTTTTTCTTCATCTACTTTGTAAACCAAAGCATTCATAGTTTTGCTAAATGGAGTCTCTGTATTTACCAAAAAGTTAGTACCAGTACTAGACTCAGCAGCTACTTCAGCCGCTACTTGCAAAATATTCAATCCATCTTTTGGCACACAGTGAAAAACTGTAAGCAAATATTCACCATTTTTTGGATTTTCCAAATCCAAGTTTACATAAGCTTTTTGATGAGGATTTAATGTGTTAATTAATTCATTCATTTGTTTTAAAGTGTTAATTTTTAAAATCACTATAATTATACTGTAAAAGCACAAAAAAAGCAAAAAAATAGCAATAAAAAATGTCCATTTTCAATAGACATTTGATAAAAAATCATAAGCTTACAAACTTTTAACTCTTGCCCCGCAAAGCGGTGGTTTAACTTTTAACTTAATTCAGCATTCGTGGATAATGTTTTTTCACCATTTTCTTGATATCTTTTGGTTTAATTACACCAAATTCAGTAATAATTCCGGTAATAAATTTAGCAGGTATCATATCAAAAGCATAATTTAATATTTCTAAATTTTTTGGTTTATCTTCCCAGACCTCATTTGCAGACCTTTTTTCTATCTCAATATTGTTGGTTACATCCACTTTCATCAAACTACCAGCAATATATACAGGTATCTTACTATGATGAGCAGCCAGTCAGATACCAAAACTTCACACTTTATTGAGCACATCACCATTGATTCTGATAGAATCACAACCAATGATCACCTTGTCTATATCTACATGACTTTCATAGATATTATCCACAAAAAAAGTAGAAGCTCAATCTGTTACCATAGTGTTTGGTATGCCAGCTTTTGCCAAATCTTTTGATGTCTTTCTACCTTGATACAATGGTCTAGTCTCATCATTGTAAATATGTATTTTTTTTCAATCCTTGTGTGCCTTTTTAAAAATTCATACAGCTGAACTTGAATGACAATGAGTAAAAATATTTTCACCATCTTTTATCAAGTCTGCTCATATTTTCTTCCTAATTTCCTTTTCTTTTTCTACTCTTCCCATAAACTCATCCAATGCTTCTACTACTTTCTGTTTTAGCTCATCTACCGATATTTTTCCACTCTTCACTCTTCATTTTTCACTCTTCATTACATTTAAAGCATATTTCATTCAATTAAACAACATGGGCTCTGTATCTCTAGCTTCCATAAGCATTTTAGATCATTTTAATACAAAATCACAAAACTCATCTAAATTATTGAAATCTAGTGTGTTAAGCTCCAATTTCATAACACTAAAAGCTGCTATGGCAATATTTGTAGCTCATTGTATAGTTATTGTCTTTATATCATCTGCTATCGTTTCTATGTTTTTCAGACTTTTCATAATCAGTACTATCTTTAAATATACTATAATTATACTGTAACTAGCATAAATATGCAAATTTTAGACAAGATTTTGCAATACAAAAAACCAATAAGATTGACAAAAATATAAAAAACAAAAAAGTCTTGACTTTGGTCTTATATTTTATATATAAGATTCATTGGTGACAATGGGTAGCGAAAGTGTCATGAACGAATAGCTACATTGGATTCATATCCCACCTATATCCGACCCCCCGTTACTATGAGGGGGTTTTCTTTTTATTGAAAAAAGAATAGATATCTTTATATTCATCTAAGTGGATAACAAAGAAAATGATAATCCACCACAAATCAATTGTACATTTTAAATTGTACATTGAAACATTGAAAACGGGGATGTACAGGCTTCGATAAAAGATTCTCATAAACAATAATTGCCACTACTCGATGAGCGTACCGAGTATAAAATAATCGTTCAGCATCTAAAAATGCAAAATCAAAAAATTTGTTAGCGAGAGCTAACGCTTTCGTTCTAAACTACGCTTAGTTTAACGATCGTATCAACCGGTTCTACTAGACACCTACTAGGTAGACGGAGACATAAGTAGGAAATATAAGTTTGATATAACTTTGATATATCAGATTTGTTGCCTTAAGTAACTACTCTGTGCGTGACATTTCGCCCAAAAAATAGTCTATGGTGGTAGACGTTATTGCTTATGTCTTTTAGACGCCGGTTCGATTCCGGCCATCTCCAGATAATCAGAATCAAAACAATCTACGATTTACATCGTAGTTTTTTTTATTCAATCTTGATTTAAAAAATATCATTAATATAACTTTATCAATAAATTTTATAAACACTCACAAAATGATTATTCAATTTATAATATTGTGTATCATAATATTTCTATGACCAATATTACCACCGTTGCTTATACCACTATCCTATTCTCTGACATGAGCTATGTTGATACAACATGCAAACCCTGTAACATTATCAATATTAAGTGTTGGTACAGCCACATTGTCTACTACACTCATACGATTTTCTCAAAATTATATAATGCAAAAAATTGAGTCTACAAACAAAAAATGAGACAAAAATAGTGCTCTCTACAAAATCACAAAACGTTTAAAAAAATGAAAAAGATTACAAAAACTATCAAATACACTAAGAAAATATGCCAATACAAAACACGGTAAATTCGCTATGTTTTTTATCACTATTGCATGTTATCTACCTATCATACCAGATCTCATAACCACTAGGATTCTCTACAAAAAAATTAAATTTCCATACTTTTTGATAGCACTAATAATAGGAAAAAGTATCACACATATACCATTTATTTTCTTGTGAAAAGGAATACGAAATCTAGTAAGCTCTCGAATGTAAATTATATTTCATTCAAAAAATATACAAATACTTTTTGTTTATAAGACTTATTTCTCAAACAAAAATAAAGCCCTTGCATTATCAAAAATTTTCCTTATAATAAGCTTACTTTTCCAAATAACATTTATTATTCGGCAAAGTAGCCTATCATAGGCACTTTTATTATTATGTGTAATTATTAAATGACAACAGTTGACAACACCAACTTATTTGTTGGAAATTTCTCATGGAACATGTGAGAAGAAGACATGAGAGAACTATTCGCTCCATATGGAGAAATTGAAGATGTAAAATTGATCATCGACAGGATGACAGGTAGAAGTAAAGGATTTGGTTTCGTTAAATTCGTAAACGAAGAAGATGCTGCTAAAGCTCTTGAAGAATTGAACGATAAAGAAGTAGACGGTAGAGAAATTAAAGTAACAGTAGCAAGACCTAGAGAAGAAAGACCTCAAAGAGAAGAATACTAATATTACCAAAATACTTTCGTATAAAAAAAGAGCCCTTAAAGGCTCTTTTTTTGTTATTTACAACATCTTCTACCGCCATTTCATTGTCATCTTCATTGTGCACAACCTTGTCAATTTTTCTTACCTAAATTAGTATTAGAATCTTTAGGTTTTTTACCACAATTTCCCATTCCTCTACCTGTAGCAGATCCTTGACCATTTGGTCCTGTACCATCTTTATTTGGCATTTTTATATTTGGTTAAAAATAAAACCATAAACTAACAATTAACAAACTAACAAATTAAAATATTTCGAATTAAATAACTTGGAATTTGCAATTTAACAATTCGCTAATTTTTATTTCTCTATTCTGATAACCTTCCCATTTATTATAGCATCCGAAAGCTTTTCAACTGCCTGATTGTATATCCTAGCAAATGTAGACTTTGAAACTTCCATCTCCTTTGCTCATGAAACAACGTCCATTTTCTCAATATTTTTCAATCTCAATGCTTCTACCTCATCATGTCACAGTACAATCTCTTCCAATTGAGATCTAGGAATGCCAATAGGCTTAAACAGATCCACATTGGATTGAAAATTTACTCTCCTATTTTTTTTCATCCTGCCTCTTCCTCTACCACATCAAAATCAATTCATAGACAATAACTTGTAAATAAAAATTAATTGTGGGAATATTCCCACAATTAATATAATCCTTTTTATATTAAATACAATAGTTTTTTAAAAAAAGTTGATCTGCCTCAATTCCCAATAAACCAATAACTAATTACCATCTAATATTTCTCATCCAAAAATACTATCTCAACTCAAAACTTTTCTTTTAATTTTTCGGCCAAAGCCTGTACTCCAAATATTTCTGTCTCATAATGTCATCACAAAAGAACAGATAAATTATTTTCTTTAGCTAATACCAAAGTTTCATGATTCAATTCTCATGTTATCAATAAATTATAGTCACCATATCTTCATTCTATAAAATTTCTACCAGATCCAGAACAAAAAACCACACTTTTAATTTTATCCGCATTATCAAAATATTTATATTCTATATCAACATTCTCACAAAATTCCTTAATTTTTCTCAAATCTATATGATTTTCAAAAAATATCTCATATCAAACATCTATTTGAGATATTTTACAATCTTTCATAGCAAAAAAATCTACAAATTTATTCAACATTACTACATTGTTTCCAACTTCTTCATGTCCATCCAAAGGCAAATGACAAGCATACAAAGCTATATCATTTTTGATCAATTTACTCAATCTATCATAATGAGTTCAGACAACCACAGGATCAAATCCCCAAAATAATCCATGATGACAAATTATCATATCTACTTTTTCCTTGATGGCTTTATCAAAAATATAACTCGTAGCATCTACGGCATATCAGATTTTTTTGATTTCAGTTTTTTGACTATCTACTTGTAGACCATTTTTGCTACTATCTTCATACTCATCTATCTTTAAGTATTCATTCAAAAAATTTATTAATTCAACTTTTTTCATCTTTCATATTTAACAATAAAACTAAACAAACTTTTATAAATAAACAAAAGCTTTTCAAGAAAAAACCACCAAAAAGAATATTGAAAAACAGAACTATTTCCCTATCACAAAACTTGTACAAAAATATTGTAAATTTTACATTGCACATTTTAAACTTTAAATTTTTAATTGTATTTCATGCCAAAACTATCAAACCATTTTCAATCTAGAAAACCATCAGCAATTAGAACAGCACAAATTGAATTTATGGAAAGATCTGATGACACAAAAGCTATTAACACAGCTATATGAAATGTGTCATTGCCAGCATACCCTGCTATGCAAAAAAGAATGTTTGATTTACAAAATGAAAATAGCCCATTTAAAAATGGAGTAATAAAATATACTGCCACAGTGTGAGAAAAAGAAACTAACGAAGCATTTTTAAATATTGTAAGATCTAGTGGATTTGATACAAACTGACTATACTCTCAAGTCACAGATGGAGGTAGTCAAGCTATGGAATTAGTAACTCTTGGTACATGTGGTGACGCATGAAGTAATGAATCACCATTATTATTAATCGATGCAGCATATACAAACTACGTTTCATTTGCAGAAAGACTTGGTAGAAAAACAATATCAGTTAGAAGAACTTTACAAGATAATGGACAATTTACATTACCAGATATATCTGAAATAGAAAAAGTAATTGAAACAGAAAAACCAAAAACAATAGTTGTAATACCCTATGACAATCCTACATGACAATATTATAATCTGGAAGCTATGAAAACTATAGCAAAACTTTGTGTAAAATATGATATGCGAATGGTAAGTGACGAAGCATATAGAGAATTTTATTATACTGACGAACCAGTATCAAGTATTCGATGAATCACAAACAAAGAAGTACCAGGAATTGAATGAAAAAGAATCAGTATCGAAACTTCATCAAAAGTATGGAATGCTTGTGGATTAAGAATCGGTGCATTAATTACAGACAACAAAGAATTCCATGAAAAATCAGTAGCAGAAAATACAGCATGACTTTGTTCCAACGCCATATGACAATATATATTTGGATCTTTAGCCCACGAATCTCACACAGATTTACAAACACGATACACAAAACAAAGAAAATATTATTTCGACATGATGAACAACCTAACAGTAGAATTTAAAAACAAACTTCCATGAATCATAGTATCAGCTCCTGATGCGTCTATCTATTCAGTAGTAGAGGTAAAAAATATTGCTAAACCATGATTTGACGCAATGGAATTCGTACTATACTGTGCTCAAAAATGATCAGTAGATATCAACTGAGAAAAGTATACTCTACTAGTCTCTCCTATGACAGGATTCTACAAAACTAAAGAATGAGAAACAAATCCAGGACTTACTCAAATGAGAATAGCCTATGTAGATACTCCAGAAAAAATGGCTCTAGTCCCAGAACTCTTTGCTAAATTATTCCAAGAATTTGAAAAATTAAGATAAAATATAAAATTAAAACAATCAAGGTATTCTTCCCCTACGGGGAAGTTGTTCGCAAAGCTAGTTGGGGGTTTAATACAATTTATTAAAAAATCCAACTATCCCATAATACTATGGGACAAAAAACTTCCACAAAGGAAATATTCCTATTAACAAAAAACTGCAAACAAAATTCGCAGTCTTTTACTAAATATTGTTATTTTAAGTTTTTTTGGTTATGCCTTTAAATTCTATTTTTTTCATAGCTACCAAAAATATAGCAAGAACATAAAGAACAAAAACAGACAAACCCATAAAAAACAATAAGTCAGCTTTTATTAAGTTATAATTAACTCTGTTACTTAATATAGGTGATATATTAACTAATAAAGTCATTATCACAGAAATCAAAGCTGCAAATAAAAATAAATGCCAAAAATTAAATTTTTTGATTTTTTTCATAATTTATACCTCCCAATTATTTTTTTATTAATTTTCAAGATAAACTATAAAGATTACAAGACAAATGTCAACTTTTATTCATCCAACAAATCATGTACTCACTTCAAATACTTATCATCTACATGAGTATATATCTGTGTAGTAGTAATACTAGCGTGCCCCAATAAAGTTTGCACAGCTCTTATATCTGCTCATTTTTTAATCAAAGTAGTAGCAAAGCTATGCCTCAAAGTATGTGGAGTTACTTTCTTTTTTATTCAAGCGATACTTGTGTATTTTTTTACTATAGCTTCTACAGAATTTCTACTCAAAACCTTACCAAAACTATTTCAAGACAATGATATAAAAAGATAATCACTAGTATCTGATCTAGCTTTTAGATAATTTACCAAAGCATCTTTGGCTTGATTGGTCATAAAAATCGCTCTTATTTTGGATCATTTTCATCTCACTGAAAACTGTTTGTTGTTTGTATCTATCTGGTCTCTTTTGATACTAATAAGTTCAGATACACGCAATCCTGTACCATACAACATCCACAAAATAGCTATATCCCTTTTTCTTTTAAGATCATCTTTTTCAATCTGCATAGGAGCATTCATAATTTTCATAACCTCCTCTTCCAACAAAAAATTAATCTCTCTATTTGGTATTCTAGCCAACTCTAACTTATCTGGAGACATACAATCAATATCATTTTTTAGACAAAACTTAAAAAACGACCTAATTGCCACTATATGATAATTTATCGTTTTTTTTGATAATCCAAGCTGATTTAAGTACATCCTATAATCCAGCATATACATAGGTTTTATCTTAGTCACATCCATATCACCACCTACATAATTTGCAAACCTATTTAACCACAAACTATAGTTTTCCAAGGTTTTTGGACTATGGTTTTTTTCATATTCTAAGTAATAAAGAAATTTCTCTAGTAGAGATTCTACAGAGATACTAAATTTACTGGCTTGTACCTGTTTGTCAGACTGGATTTTGTTCATTTAATCACGAAGATATTAAACTACCACTCTGCACACTAGGTCACTCAATACTCTCGCGAAGTCATTCCAACTTTCACAAATAAATATCAAATTGTGCAAAGTAATTTTCTACCTTCGTATTATCTATTTCTATATCATTTTCAATATCATCTATCACAGATTGAGATTTCTCAGAAATATAAAGACCATATTTCATAGCCGTAGAATTTCATTGAGATCTACCCCATTGATTAAAATCCTCTCATTGAGATTTATAATTACGAAGTCTTTCCAATATCTCTGCATACTGAGAATCTACAGCATCTATGGCATTGTCTAATTCTCAAAAAGTATCAAATCCAGACATATTTGATCAAGTATCTATATTATTGTCTAATTCAGAACCGGTATCCACATACTCAATTATATTGTTTCCAGTATCTTGGAGTTGTGATGCTAAACTATCTTCATCCAACTCTTGTAAAGATCAAGTATCTTGGACAAGATTTCATGTATCTAGAGATATAATTTCTTGTTGGTTGTCATCTCAAAACATACTTCTCATCTCTTCTGGAAACATAGTTTTAATAAGTAAGAAACCTCATACCAAAACCAAAATAATCAAAACAAATAATTTTAATCAATTATGATTATTTCATTTAGGATTTTCTTCAACTTCTTGTTCATTAGAAGTGTTTTGATTTGAACTCTGTTCTACTGTCTGATCTACTTTTTCAGCTTCAACATTGCCAAATTCAATATCTCCTGGCTTATCATTTTCTACTTGTGGAGATTCTTCATTATCTACAACAACTGCAGACATCTTATCAACACCCAAATTATCTATTTTCTTTTGTGGATCATTATCTTGTGCAATATCTTGTTTTTTAGATTTTTCTATCATAGAGTCTAAATCCATCATACCACCTTGTTCTGTATTATCAGAAACATTTTGTTCTATATTATTTTCTTGTTTTGCGTCTTTTTCATCTGTATTATTTTCCAAATCAGACAAACTAACTGGTCATTTAGGAGAAGATTCAAGCAAATTTTTAGATGCTTCAAACTCTTTCTCATTTGGAGCATAAACATCTGATTCAACATTATCACCTGTATCTGAAACTACATCACCATTGTTATTTTCAACTACATCTTGTCCGCCAACAGACTCTAAATGAAGTTCATTAATTTTTTTAGTATCCTCTAATTTTTCTTCAGAGCCTTTAATAGTTTCTTCTACTTCAGGTTTAACTTCTTCTACTTCAGGTTTAACTTCTTCTACTTCAGGTTTAACTTCTTCTACTTCA
>DAOTFU010000005.1:0-9975 GCA_035446765.1 Candidatus Absconditabacterales bacterium | reverse complement strand
GGTTTAGTTGAAGTATCTATAGGATTCAACTCCTCTACATCTAAAGAAAAATCTAAATCAGATTCTTGTTTATCTTCTGATCAACCCAACTGGTCTGACTTTTCTACAATATCTTCTTTGTCACTAGGCATACCCAAATCTCACAAATCAAAATCATCTGACTTCATTTGACTACTTTCATCTTTTTTGATTTCAGTTTCTTTATTGTCCATCTCTTCTACTTTCTTATCTTCTTCCTCAAGCCAGTTATCATCAGAATTGGTGCCTTTAGTGTCATCATCTGAATCATCACCTTGAGATTTAGATCACTCATCTGATCAAACCTCTAATCAATCCAAATTTAAATCTATATCCAAAGACGTATCTTTATCATCAGATACATTTGATCAATTAGATTGATTGTTTTGTGAATTGTCTCCAGGATTTTGTGTTTTATTTTCATCAGTTGGCATCATAAAAAATATTACTTTTTAAAAACTAATAAAATTATACTCAAAAAAGCGAAAAAATGCAAAAAAAACACATCAATTATCTATCTTTTCTTCCAAGCACAACTCATCGCACAGATATACGTGGAAAATAATTTTTTATCAACTTTGCTACTTCGTTCATTGTACTACCAGTTGTGGTAATATCATCTACAAGTATGACAGTATCTGTATTGTCCAAAAAAGATATATCTCATTTAAATTCAAACGCATTTTCCAAATTTTTTAATCTACCTACCCTATCTAGACTTGCTTGTGATTTTGTTCTTTTATTTTTTTTCATAAAATTTTTGTATGGAATATTTAGTTTTTTTGCCAAATCTTTTGCCAAAAGATAAGATTGATTATATCATTTTACAAAATATCTTCTATATCGATGAGAGGGAATTCAAGACACAATTACTCTTCATTCTTGCCCCGATTTCTGCGGGGTTTCCATCTTATTGTACAATATTCTATTGGCATAAATCGCCAAAACCACTCTATCTATAGCAAAATCTATCACATCTTTTTTGTGATAATATTTGAGTCTAAGCACTATCTTTTTCAAAGGTCATGAATAAGAAAATGGCACCAATATACCATCCAGCACAAAAGATTTATTTGATCTACAATCTAGACAAGTTTCATAATCAGTAGAATATTTGTGACAACTTGGACAAATTTCCATATGTGGCTGCAGCTTTTTTTTACATTCTTTACAAAAATAATCTCATGTTTTACCACAATCCAAACATTGTCTAGGAAATATCAAATCTAATATGCTCATAATATATTAAACCCATAAACAATTAAATAATAAAAATCTCAGACAAAATTTCAAATAACAAAAATTCCCGCGCTATAACACGCGGGAACAAAAATAATTTTATAACTTCTTTGGTATTTCAGGTATACCAGGCAAAAACTGAATATCTCTCTTTGAGTTATTCATGTTTAACACCTCTTTAAAGCTATCCATGCAACAATCTAAATCATGGCATACAACAAAAACATCTACTTTTGTGCCGGCAACTATATTTATCGAATTTATTTCTGATTCGACAACAGTTTCTTCAACAACAAAAACAATTTCATCATAACCAATAACTTCAGATATTTTCAAAGATCCAAAACTCTGATAACTAAGATAATTATAACATCTTTTTACAATTCTCTCATTGGCGACGATTAATCTTTTTTTCATATTTTTTATTTTTTTTAGTTTACTAAGACAATATAATAATTCCTGTTAAAACATCAAGCAAAATTTGACATATTACAAAAAATATATAAAGAATTGCTTGAATTAAATAAGTTAATCAATAACTTACAACTACTTTAAAATAAATCATCAAAATGAATCAATCACCACAAAACATTAAAGTAGTCGTGGTCCTATAATACAGGAGATACATTTTGATATAACAAAAACTCTCCTGTTCATTCAAATCGAATAGGATTTTTTTTAACTTATTTTTACAATAAATGGCCAAGTATCAAACTAAAGAATCAGAATCAAAACGACAAAAATTTCGAGAAGAAAATGAAATCAATAAATTTGATATAGATTCAGATAAGCCAGTCTATAGTATCGACACTCCACCACCAACTGTAAGTGGTAAACTACATATTGGACATATTTCGTCATATACTCAAGCTGAAATCATAGCCAGATACAAAAGAATGAAATGATACAACGTATATTACCCTATGTGATTTGATAATAACTGAATCCCTACAGAACAACTAGTAGAAAGAGACCTCAAGATAAACATCAAAGAAATGGACAGAAAAGATTTCATCCAGAAATGTTTAGAAGTAAATGAAAATTATGTAAATCTTTACGAAAATCTTTGGAAAAGCCTTTGATTATCAGTAGATTGGACCAAAGTATATAGCACAATTGAACTAAAAACACAACAAATAGTACAACAAGAATTTGTAAAATTATACAACAAATGACATATCGTATCCAAAGAATTTCCAGCTCTACGATGTACAAAACTTCAAGCAACAATCGCTCAAGCAGAGACTGAAGATTGTGAATTTGAAGAATTTTTCAACGACATTGAATTTACTCTAGAAGATTGAACTAAATTAACTATTGCTACTACTAGACCAGAATTATTACCAGCATGTAAGGCTGTATTTGCTCATCCAAATGATGATAGATACAAAGATCATTTTCACAAAAATATCACTACTCCACTTGGAGAAACAGTACCGTTATTGCCAGATGACAAAGCAAAGATAGACAAAGGAACATGACTTGTAATGTGTTGCAGCTATGGTGATGAGACAGATGTTTTCTGGTTTCAAAAACACAACTTAGAACCAAGAATCTGTATTGATAGATACGGTAAAATGACAAATACATGACTGGAAGAAATCGATTGATTAAAAATTAAAGATGCTAGAGTAAAAATCATGGAAATACTAAAAGACATGTGAGTAGTAAAAAATATTACACCAATTACTCAATCTAAAGCAATTTCAGAAAGAGGTAAAGTACCTGTAGAAATCATACCAGTACATCAATGGTTCGTAAATATTTTGGACAACAAAGAAACATTATTGACTCAAAATGACAAAATGAATCGATATCCAAACTTTATGAAAAAAAGATCTAATGATTGGATTGAAAATCTTCATTGGGATTGGAATATTTCAAGAAATAGAAAATTTGGAATACCTATACCAGTGCGATATAATCTTAAAAATTGAGAAATAATCCTACCATCAGAAGCACAATTAGCTAAGTGACCAGTAGATCCATCTTCAGATTTACCTGAATGATACACATCAGATCAGGTAAAATGAGAAACTTTGGTGCTAGATACATGGTTTACTTCGGGTCTTTCTCCATTGATCAACAAAAAATTACTAGAAAAAGATTGATACGATACAAAAGATTTTTTTCCTATGGATCTTAGACCACAAGCCCACGACATCATCAGGACTTGGTTGTTATATACTACTCTACACAGTTATTTTAGAGAAAACGATATACCATTTAAAAACATAATGATTTCTGGATTTGTACTAGCAGCCAAAGGAGAAAAATTTAGTAAATCAAAATGAAATGCTAAGTTAGATCCAGAACAACTTATTGAACAACGATGAGCAGATGCAATCAGATATCGATGTGCTGGATGACAACTAGGAAAGGATATGTTATTTGAAGATTCAGAATTTAAAAATGGACAAAAATTGGTAACAAAATTGCGAAATGCATCAAATTTTGTACAAATGCTCAATGAATGATTTGATCCAAAATCTGAATTTGACACAAGCACTCTACTTGAAACAGATAAATGGATATTGGCAAAAACAAACGCCACTATCAAAAAAATGGAAGACTATCTAGAAAAATATGAATATGGTCTAGCGAAAATTGCTTTTGAAGACTTTTTCTGGGCAGATTTTTGCGACAACTATTTGGAAATGGTAAAGTTAAGATTGTACAAACCAGAATTGTTTGAAAATGGAGAACAAAAGAAATTAGCATGACAATGGACACTATACCATGTACTATTTACTATATTAAAACTAATTGCTCCTTATCTCCCACATATCAGCGAAGAGATCTACCAAAACTATTTCAAGAAATACGAAGAAATCATATCAATACACAAAACTTGATTCCCAACAAAAATATTGGAAATAGCTGACTCAGAACAAATTATTAAAGATTTCGATCACATAGCTACAATAGTAGAAACAGCTAGAAAATTCAAAACAGAAAAACAAATATCTATGTGAGCCGAACTTAAAAATCTAATAATTTCTGGTCCAAAAGACTATTTAGAACTAGTAAAAAAATATGCAGATGATATTACTTGAGTAACAAAAACTCAAAACATAGAATATTTGGAGAAGGATGGTATTAGCTGTATATGTGAATTGTAAAAAAATAAAAAAAATACCACCCGGGTGCTATAGATAATGTCTATTTGCACCCGAGTGGATTTTTTTATATCAAAAACTTATCTTAATTATTTCCTACAGTAATAACTTGATTTCACAAATTCAGAACTGGTATTTCATTTCACAATCAATCTTCTATCAATAGATCTATTAAAGTTATCTGTGCTACTTGATTATTAGAAGTATAATCAACCTCAACATCAGCAAGAATTTCAAATTGTTCAATAGATCAAGGTTCTAATTCTAAATCTTCTCAAAGAATTCATAAATTTCAAATAGACGCAGAGTTTACTCATCATACTTTTCTAAGTTTTAATTCACTTAAAGATAAATTATACTCATTAATATCTAAATCAATATCAGATAAATAAAACAAATCTGAATAAGGTCAATCAATTACAACATTCAATGTTGCAATTCTTATTTCTTCACCATTAGCTAAATGATTGTCCAATCAATAAAATTCTAGTATAGAGTTAGGATAAGGAAATTCTTCATCATTTTCTTCATCATTATCCATATTATTATTACTATTATTGTTATTTTCCTCGTCTTGTTCTTCATCATCTCAACTTCATTCTTCTCCATTATCTTGATAGTCTGAATCATTATCATCAATATCTTGTTCATCATTATCATCAGAATCATTGTCAACTATAATATTATTTGAATTATTATTTACACTTGTATTGTTCGAATTTACATTTGTATTATTAGAGTTAACATTATAACTATCGCTACTATTATCAATAACATAATAATTATTAACTACACTAGTATTATTACTATTCTGATTATTAACATTATTAACTATATTGTTATTACCATAAACATTAACATTCATGTTGTTAATAAGTCTAGTAGACAAATCTAAACATATAGCTTTTATTCTATCATCTGCACTAGGCATATTAGATATTGTATCAAGAGCTCATACAATTTTTTGCCTATAAGAATCTGGTTTAGTTCTAAATATGTTTTCCAAACTAGTTTCTAATGTATTTACCATACGATTATCTTTAGAAGACAAGTCATATGCAAAGACAGATCAAAGAAATAAAGATCAAATAACAATTGATAAAAACACAATTACAATTTTTTTCATAATAATATTTGAAAATATAAAAAAAGACGACTTACATACTTCGGTCGCCAAACCACAACATTTAAAGCTTCTTATAGAAGACAGCAAATGCAAAGCATGCAAGCCGCCTTCTTTTTCTATAAAAAGCCTTTTTATTTTATATTGTAGTTTGGCTATTAAAATATAAACAATAACAAAATTAAATCAACTAAAAAAACTCCCACAGCCCACGGGAGTTTTTTATATATATTTAAGAAATCCAATCTGTCATTCCGAAGTTTATTCGGCAGAACTGCCGAAACTCTATCTTGCGAGGAATCTCTTCCTGTCATTTCGAAATGTTCTATCTTGTGAGAAATCTATTTTTTAGATCTCTCGCAATACTTGAAACTCGAGATGACAATCCACATTTTATTTTAAAACCACTTCACCAACTCTAATCTCATCCATAACTTGACCAATCATATCTTGAATCTCCATTACAGCCATGCTATAAACATTGTTAAAATTGTTGTCATTTATAAGTAGCTCATTTAATTTATCTGATGTATCTTGTAACCCAGAAACAATATTTTTTAAATCCAATGTATCCTCAATAATTTCCATACCTTTTTTCAATTCTGAAAGATGAGTTTTCATTACAACAATATTTGTAACTACCCTATCAATAAACTCAGAGTTCATATTCATTCTATCTACAATAGTCATATTGTAACTAGAAACAGATTCTGTATTAAAGTCCAGAGCAGATATTAAAGCATCACAAGTAGCATTAATTTTATCTACCAAAGCATTGATCTTGTTGATTGATGCTGGTGTAAAAGAATTCAAGTTGTTCATTTTTTTATTGGGCTATAATATAAAGGTTTCAAAGGTTAAATGTTACAATGGGATTTAAAGTTCTTAGATCTTTGAGACATTTGCAACATTTGTAACCTTTCTTACTAATATAATTATAAGCCTAAATCGTATTTTTCAAAAAATTTAAAACAAAAAGATAAAACATTGAAACTAAAATATTACATCATATTACAAATATATTTACATATTACCTTTTCTTGCAAAAGTTGAAAACTATGGGTTATCAAAACTTGATTTAATAATATAAACCAATACATATAAAATATATTTATTCAGCAAACACACATGCTAAAACTCATACTAGCGATATTACTACTAATTATAGTCTTACTAACATCTGCGTCTTTTTTATATTACACTACAAAATCATTGATCTTTCCACAAAAAAGCGCGCCATACGTATGATCATTCAAAAGGCATTTAGATATAATGAAACAATTGGATATAAAAAAATGAACCACAATGTTGGATCTATGATGTTGAGATGGTAAGGCTTTGAGATTTTTCCAAAAAAATTTTGATATAAAAAAATGAACATGATACGATATCAATCCATATGCAATTATACGATGAAAGATATTAAATAAAATATACTGATACAAAAATATCCAAATACACAAAAGCGATTTCCTAAAAGCAAATTTAAAATGATATGATTATATATATACCTATCTTCGAACTTCGCAATTGATAAAGATAGAAGCCCGAATACGAAAAAACAAAGACAAAAATACTATCATTATTTCAAACTCTTTTGAATACTCAAAACACAAACCTTTCAAAATCTTAAAAGACAAAAAATGAAAACCCGCAATTTTCTTGTACAAATAAACTAATCTGTGTCAGGTTTCTTCCTATGCTCTTTCTTTTGGGAATGATGCTTTTTATCTTGAAGTCTCTTCTCTTTTTCATGCTTTGGTACCTTAGTTTCAACCCTCTCTTTTTCATCTTCAAAAAGCTCTGAAATTATTTGTCTCAAATGTTTTAACACATTTTCTTCATTCATTTTTGCAGATCTTTGTTCTTGATTTTCCAATATCAAAACACTCTGCTCATGATGCACTTGTTTCTTTCATACTATATCAATAAATTTCTCCCATTTTTGTTCATCCAACTCAAAAATCTCAAAAAATTTATTTATATCAAAAGTAAGTTGAGCCTTTGAATTACCATGATCTTTGTTTTGCCCACCATGACCACTTGCATGGATCATCTTCACTTTCCAAAAACCCTTAGATTTATCCATCACTTCATTCAATATATGATCTCTATCCAAATTCATCAATATATTTTAAAAATAAACTAGCTTAATTATAAAGATTCCTTTTTTTGTTGTCAAAAAAAGACACCCTAAAGTGTCTTTATATATTTATTCTAATATTTTTTTAAGATTTCCTTCTAGATAATCTATATAGTAAATATACCAATATTGTACCTATCACTATAAGTATAATATTTTCCTTTGGACCAACCACTACAGGAGTTACTGTTGTTGGTGTAGGTTCTGGTTCACCATCTCCTATTCACATAGCATTAAAAGTATAGTTCTTTTCTACTCAGCCATTATTTGGTATAAATTTTACTATATGTTCACCATTTTCACTTATCGTAAAAGAATATGATTCATCATCCATATCTACTGTAGCCAATTTACTAAATGTACCCTGATCTTCATTTCGCAAGAATATATCTATCTCATCACTACCATTTACAGCTATCCATCTCAAAGTAACACTGTCTCAGTTGATTGTATGTGATACATTTGCCAAATTCATATCTGCTCAAGCTGCATGACCAACCTCACCAGCATCTTCACACTCATCTCATTCTCAATACAAAGAATCGTACAACCTAAAACAAATCTCATTTGATATTTCTCACAGACTTCACGCATCATCTTTTGGTACAGCTACTACATAATATATAGTTTCATCATCTATATCATCACCAGTATCCAATTCCATTGTAAAATTATTTTCTCATACCAAATCTAAATTGGAAAAATTCTTTTCTCTACTATAATCAAGTAAACTAGGATCATCTAATACATCTATCAAGGGATATTCTTCATACATCAAAGTATAGTCAGATATTATGTCTTCAAATTCATCTTCCAATACTGGAGATTCTATAGTTATTGAACTTGAATCAATACTATCTACAGATATTTGTTCAGTAGAACTATATCCAAACAATACAGTACCCCCAAGATCATCTAAATAATCTAATACGCTATCTCCAAAAGATACACTAAACAAGCTAATTGCAAACAAAGCTCACAATATAAAACTAAACAATTTTTTCATAAACGAATATTTAGTTTGTAAAATTCAATTAAGTATACTAAATTATATGTATTTTTTAATAGATTTTTCAACATAAAATCCACATAAATATAGAAAAAATGTTAAAAAGTTTGACAATATCTAAAATTCTGATATACAATGGTTATCAGATTTTCAAAAAAATGTGGATTTTCAGAAAATATTTCTTATATAAATAATATCATTTATATATTAATTTATACGCATGAAGTCATATCTAGATATAGTAGACAAAATCCTAAAAGAATGAGTATCAAAGGAAGACAGGACATGAACTTGAGTATTTTCTATACCATGAATGTTCTTTGAACACAATATGGAAGATGGATTTCCTTTACTAACAACAAAAAGGGTACCATTTAGATTGGTGGCATCTGAACTAGAATTTTTTATAAAATGAATAACAGACAAAAATCGATTGATAGAAAGGAACAATCATATACGAGATGAACGATGCTCTCCAGATAAGGTACCATATTGACATGACGAAGAAACAAAGAAAAAAATGATGGAAGAAAGAGAATTGTGACCAATATACGGATTCCAATGGAGAAATTTTGGTGCAGAATATACAAGCCGAGACAAAAAACCTAGCAAAGAATGAGTAGACCAGTTAAAAAAAGCTGTAGAATTGTTAAAAAAAGATCCTAGTAGTAGAAGAATTATAGTATCAGCACGAAATCCACAATTTCTACACAGAATGGCACTACCTCCATGTCATTATTGATTTCAAATATTAGTATCCGATTGAAAATTACATCTTCTACGAAATCAAAGATCTGTAGATTCAATGCTTTGATTACCATTCAATATAGCAAGTTATGCTTTACTATTACACTTATTGGCAAAAGAGGCAGGACTAAAGGAAGGTAAATTGGTTTGATTTTTGGCAGATACACATATATATTCAAACCACATAGAATGAGCAAAAGAACAACTCAGCAGAATTCCAACCACACTACCCACAATTAAAACAGAAAAATTTACATCAATATTTGATCGAGAATATACTGATACAGTTGTAGAATGATACGAACCACAAGCTAGAATAAAATTTGATATAGCAGTTTAATCATCTACAAACATACTCTTAGACCTATACTGCATAGCTTCAGCTAGATATTTCACTTCCAAATTTTCATTTCCATCCATATCAGCTATAGTCCTTGCAAGTTTTATAATTCTATGGACTACCCTTGGAGAAAGAGTAAGTTTTTCTGCTGCTTCAGACAAGAATTCTTTGATCTCTTGAGACAAAGAAATATACTTTTCTATATCATTATATTTGGACTAATAATATTTATTATTA
>DAOTFU010000004.1:0-43631 GCA_035446765.1 Candidatus Absconditabacterales bacterium | reverse complement strand
CGCCGTGAATATGTCCCTGTTCCTTGCACTCACCGCCCGTCAAACCATGGGAGCTGAGAGCCTCTGAAGATGTGCCTTGCATGTTGAGGAGGATATTAGTGACTGGGGTTAAGTCGTAACAAGGTATCCCTACCGGAAGGTGGGGATAGACCACCATCCTAAAACTTTAAAAAAACAAAAAACTTAAATTTTTGCTTTGTCTCTTATTGATCCTATTGATACAAAAAAACTAAGCTTAATTGCTTAGTTTTTTGTTATTGAAAACTATTTATTCTATAATCTACTTTTTCTTATAAACCAAATCACTCTTAAACAACAAATAGCTCAATATAAAATAACAAACTACCAATACTACTATAGTTAGTATTTTAATCTCAAAATATAAGCTTAAATTATAAGCTGCATGTACTCCAAAACCAGATAGTATTCAGACTGTTATCTTCAAAAAATTTCTTTTGTTTTTTACCACAAAAAATGCTATCAATCCAGTAGCCACCACATGCAATAGTGTAGCAAAGATTGATCTTCCAATAGTCATCACAAGTCATGTATTTTCTCATATATAACTCACCACTAGGTAAAATATATTTTCTATCACACTAAATCCAAGTCACGCAATAATTGCAAAGAATATTAAATCAGTATTTTTGATTTTTACGTTATTATTCTTTTTTTCTTTTTCCATATATATGTTTTGTCATATTGAATATTTCAAAAATTCTTCAGCATAACTTGATATGATATAGTACATTATCATTATATTTATACCCATTATGCTGCCTCATATTCATATACCCACAAACAACAACAAAGACACAAGTAAAAATTTTATAGATTTTTTTTTAATTATATTTCCAAAAGACAATCAAAGCAAAACTACAAAAGAAAAACAATAAATTATAAAAGATATTATGTTTTTCCAATTATTGTCTTGTAAGATATATAGTTTTTCTAATCCAACCAAGCTTAGTATATCTTTATAAAAATATAAAAATGCTACTAATATTGCTGATAAAACAAATATATTTAATCCTACCTCAAATCTTATTTTTTTATTTTTAAAAGCATTGTTTATGATCCATACTCGGACATAGACAATCACTATTATTCACAATATTCATAAGGCCAAATTCATTTATATTTTTATTTTAAAATGCTTCTTGATATTTTTTCTACATTCTTTTTTACATCTTCTACTTTTTCTTTTGTGCATATCACAAATAATTCTTGTGCTGTAGCTCACTTACTCATTATACACTTAAAGCCACTGTCAGTAGGTATTGTAATCCTGAATCTCATGGTGCTACTTCACTTTTGCTGTCTTGAAATTCTACCAGGGATTATTCTACTAATATCTGGATTTTTTTCAATTTCAAACAAAAGTTTTGCAAACTCTGGTATGATATGATGCTCCATTTTTACTTTCTTAAATTTACTTCTCATCTTGCAACTAGTCCAAAATAAACTATATTCAGTTACTTCAACTTTATAACTTTAAACCTTTAACTTTCAACTACTTCTATGACAATTGAATCATTATTAAAAGATACAAAATACAAAGAAAAAAGAGTCTTGGAAAATCTGATATGTCATTTTCAAAATATCAAAAGAGAAGAGCTTCGAACATCTCTAGATGACGAAATTTCAGAAAATACATTAAATCAAATAAATAAAGCTTACGATGATTTTGTGATACAAAAAAAACCATTGGAATATGTGCTTGGTTACGTTGAGTTTATGAACAATCAATTTAAAATAGATGCTAGAGCGCTTATTCCTCGTCCAGAGACAGAGTATATGATACAAGCAGTAAATGAATACGTTGTATCGTTGAAGCAGCTTACCCCGCAAAAATGCGGTGTTTGAAGCCTTGCAACGTTATTTGATATTGGTACAGGCTGTGGAGTTTTGTGACTTTCTGTCATATTGCACAATCCAGATTTTTTCCAAAAAGCATATTTAAGCGAATACATAGATGATACACTTTCTTTGGCACAAGAAAATTATGAAATATTCAAGCCAAGGCTTTGATCTACAAAAGTAAACTTAGTCAAATCTAATTTATTAAGTTTTTTAGATGACAAAATAAAAACCCCTCGTCCTTCGGATACTCCCCTTCAAAAGGGGAGTAATGTTATTCTTATTGCTAATCTTCCATATATTCCAGATGAGACTTTTGATACAAATGTATGAGACAATGTAAAAAATCGAGAGCCTAGACCAGCTTTTGTCTGATGAGATGATGGCTTAGATTATTATCGCGAGATGTTCCAGCAAATATTTGACTACAAAATTCAACCAATTATGTTTTTGGAGATGATGACACGACAAGTAGATATTTTGCGTCAAGAATTTTGAGACAAAATAAATTTTGAAGAA
Source organism: Candidatus Absconditabacterales bacterium (assembly GCA_035446765.1). GTDB lineage: Bacteria > Patescibacteriota > Gracilibacteria > Absconditabacterales > Absconditicoccaceae > JALOAF01. The sequence goes on along the minus strand of DAOTFU010000004.1, from coordinate 41,252 downwards.
GTGAAAACATTTCACTTCAATATCAGGATAGTAAAAGCTCAACTAAAAAGCGTTTAATCGTTGAAACGTTTCAACGATTAAACGCTTTTTTATAATTGACTAGCAAAGTAATCCTCCTTGCTTTGAAATTGTATATTTGGTACAAGTTTTTTTCAGACAATATTAAACAGTATTTCTTCTATCATTTTTTTATTTTCCTCTTTGCTTAGTAATATTTCTGCCACTTTATTTATTACAATCAAATTGATTTCGTGATCTCATATATTTTTTATCATAGTGTGATTTTGTAGATGATCTTTCAGTGTCTTACTCTCAATTTTATCTGCTATTTTACCGATCAAATTTTGGTCTACTTGTTCTATTTGCTCTGTTTCAGTTTCATTATTTTGTGCGGCGTCGCTTTCTTCTTCTTTCTCACTAGCTTCTTCATTTTTTTTTAATCCACCACCATTGTTTTTGTTTACAAATTTATTCAATACGATCTTGTATATCATAGTAGGGTAGGGATAGTATTTTATACTGCTAATTATTTCTCCAAAACTTTCTCACACACCCAACAAAAAGTCAGTGTCTTCTCACATATGCTGATCAATGTACATTATATTTTGTTTTGCAAACTGTAAAAGATCTACACCTTGCTGATGTATCTCGTCTATTTTTGCAAACAGTTTATTTTTTTCTCCAGATTTTATGGTATCCAAAAATTCTTTTGTGACATTTTCTCCAGCTATACCCAAAAAGTTTGTCACATTTTTGGTATCTATATCACCAAATACACTCACTTGGTCTACATATTTTACAGCGTCTCTTACACATCATTCAGATATCTTGGCTATAAGTTGTAAGGCTTCTTGGTCAGTTTTGAGTCATTCAGATTTAGAGATTTCTTCTAAGTGCTTCACCATATCGTTTTCTAGCACTTTTTTGAAATTGAAAACTTGACAACGAGACATTATAGTCTCAGGTACTTTGTGTATCTCAGTAGTAGCTAGTATAAAACACACATTGTCTTTTGGTTCCTCAATTGTTTTCAACAAAGCATTAAATGCTCACTTACTTAGCATATGTACCTCATCTATTACATATATTTTCTTTTTCAATTGAGTAGGTGGGTAACCTACCTTATTCAATATTTCTTCTCTAATGTTTTCCACTCAAGTATGACTCGCAGCATCTATCTCTACATAGTCTAGTGTCTTTCATTCAGATATTGTCTTACAATTATCACACTTATTACAAGGGTTTCCATTTTTCAAATCTAGACAGTTTATGGCTCTTGCCAGTATTCTTGCGGCACTTGTCTTACCAGTACCTCTAGGACCAAAAAACAGATAATTGTGATGTATTTCTTGATCACTCTTCATCTGTGCTATGAGTATGTCTGTAATATGCTTTTGAGCTATTATTTTATCAAAATCCGTAGGACGATACTTGTTTGCCAATGACATTCAAAATCAGTTAAAAGTTAAAAGTGAAAAGTGAAAATTTATAGTTTTTTTATAACTCCACAATATGTTTTTAAAGTAGTTTTTCAAATCAAAAATAATTATAAGGATTCATATTATGTTTGTCAATTTATTTTTGACAAGAGAATTATATCAATTATATATTGTATTTATATTTATTTTTGTTATATCAACAATACTTTTTTATATCCAGACACAAAATGCAAAAAGAAATACTAATGTACTCAAGCCATCCAGATATTACACCATGAGATCTCAAAAATCTTTCCAATTTTCAAGACCATATAAGCATCCAAGATCTCAAAAAGACACAAGAAATTTTTCAAAAAAATAATATCAAAGCCTTTACACTTTGATCAGAGGATTACCATTATAGATTTCATTCCATACTGTCTAGCCCGTATATAGTGCATTATATATGAGACATATCTTTGTTGGACAGGGAAGTCCTCTGAATAGTTTGACCCAGAAAACCCAGCACCTATTCCAATAGAATTCTCAAAAAATTATTTGAATATGCCAAAGATTACAATTTAGTTACTATATCTGGTATGGCAGATTGAGTTGACCAGATGTGTCACGCTTTGTCTATCAAACACAAAATACCCACCATCGCAGTATTGTGATGAGGGATTCATCACTATCTCAAATGACCTCATCGTCATATTATCAAATCTATAGTAGAGCATTGATGACTAGTCATTTCCGAATACAAGATAGATTTCAAGCCCACTCATTACAGTTTTCCGCAGAGAAATCGTCTTATTGCATGACTTTGTGATGTATTATTTTTACCAGAGGCTGGCCAAAAATCTGGTAGCCTTATTACTGCAGATTTTGCTCACAAAAGCTCCAAAAAGATATTTACAGTGCCCAATGATATATTTGTATCCACAAGCTTTGGTACACATGAGCTTCTTTCTTGCTGAAAAGCAAATCTACTTTTAGATTTCCCAAAATTCTTTCAAAATCATTTCTCCCAAAATCAAGTCCCAAAACAAAATCAAAAACAAAAACTCAATTTACCAGCAGAGCAGGATCAAATTCTCCAACTTTTAGACCAAAACTGAACTTCTAGCTTGTCTTTTTTGATGCAAAAAACCAATCTCGATACAGACACCATCATGCAGCACATTACTTTACTAGAAATCAACAGTCTCATATATCAAGAGACTCCAGGTAGCTACAAGATAACATAATTTTCCTATTGCAATACTCCTAATTTTTTATATAAAAAAATTAACTTATTTACAATTTTTTTGTAACAAATGAAAATTAAAATTAAAAATCTAAAGGCGTTTACATTGATAGAGATGTTGATCGTGATAGTAATTATTGGTATACTTGCAGCAGCTTTGATACCAAGACTTTCTAGTGCTAGAGGTAGGGCAAATGATACGGCTAGAAAAGCTACACTTTCTCAAGTAGCAGCAGCTCTTGTGTCACATCAGATAGACAAAGGATATTTTCCACAAGTATGTGGAGATTTAGATTTAGCCTCTACCGGTCTTTTGACAGCCTGACTTGATAGTATACCCGAAGATCCAGCCAATGCTACTGTAAATTGATTTTCTTGATCTGCTATGACAGCATGACAATATTGATATTGCGCTATCAAAAAAAATTGACAAGATGGAGCTTGATTTGTATTGGCAGCGATAGCAGAGACAGAATGATGAGCCAATTTTGTACAATGTAGTGGTAGTGATATGTGAACACTCAGTTTTGAAGACTTACAGACTGCCAAATGTACTTCGTTTACTCAAGGTACTTGTAGCCAAGCGGTTTGAGATTGAGAATGTGCCTATACAGAATGAGAATGACAGCTTAGATACATCTACATACAATAAAAAATTATTTCACAAAAATATAAAAGTCCTACTGATGTGGGACTTTTTTTGTTGCTACCAATTTGTCTCCCTTTTTGAAGGGAGTTGTTCTGCGAAGCTAGAGGGATTTAAATCCTCAGTCCCCGCAATACTGCGGGGCCAGCTCCTTTATGAAAGGAGCACAATATTTACTCTACAAAGATAGCTTCAGGCCACAACTCAATTTCAAATTTATCTTTTACTTTGTTTTGTATTTGAGTTGCAAAATTTTTGACATCTTGACCAGTAGCTGATCATTCATTTACCAATACTAGTGCATGAGATTTATATGTCCCAACCTTCCCGTCATTTTGTCATTTAAATCCACACATATCTATCAATTGCCCAGCAGACAATTTAATTCCATCTTCTACTTCAAATCATTTCAATTCTGGGAATTCTTTTTGTAGTTTTTCTCGTTCAGTTTGATCTACGACAGGGTTTTTAAAAAAGCTACCAGCCGTTCAAGTCTTTTCCCAATCAGGCAATTTTGATTTTCTTATATCAGTGATTATTTGTACAAATTTGCTTGGATTCATATCACTTATTTCCAATCATAGTTCATTTATCTTTTCTGATATTCATCTATATTGAGTGTTAAATTTATAATTTTCACTCATTTTTTTTAGCTCAAATATTACATGAGTGATGATAAATTTATCTTTCAATTCATTTTTAAATATACTATCGCGATATCCAAAATTACATTCATTTTTTTGTAGTGTTTCTAGTTTTTTATCAATCAAATTTATTCATTCTACTTTTGTTATACTATCTTTTGCCTCTACTCAGTATGCTCATATATTTTGTACAGCCGTAGCTCATACGCTACTAGGTATAAAAGCTAAATTTTCTATCCCTACCAAATTATTTTCTGCACATTGTATCACAAAGTCTGTCCAGTTTTCACCAGCTCCCACTTTGATTTGTATTTTGTTTTTGTCTTCAAATATAACTTCTTTGCCCAATATGTTATTTTTGATTACTATGCCTTCATAATCATTTACAAAGATTGTATTCGCCCCCGAACCCAAAAAATACTTTTTATTTTCTTGGTATATCGGATCGTTTATCAGTTCCAGTATATCATCTGCTTTTTCTATTTCACAAAAATATTTTGCTACAGAAGATATTTTAAATGTATTATATTTTTTTAGATCAATGTTGTTTTGTATGTTCATATTATGTACTTATTTATGTAAATTTTGTAGGGGACGCTCGCGAGCGTCCCTTACACACACAGAATAATTTATTAAATTTAGTATAAACAAAAAGCCCCCCCATTCAATAGGAGAGCATATTATTTGTAACTAAGTTATACTTTTTTAAAATACAAAGTTTCTAAATATTCATTTCATTTTTCATCTTTTTTCTCTTTCTCATTTTTCTTTTTCAATCTTTTTATATTCCTCATCTATCAAAAAGATAAATTTATTTATTTTTTCTATTACTTGCCTTGTCTTTTTTTCATTGTCGTTTAAATCTTCCAATTGACTATAAAGCATTTCTCCATTTACTTTTACATGCAGAAAACTATTAGATATGCTCAATTCTAATGTATTTTTTTGTGTCTTTTGACTTTCTTTGTCCAATTCTATTTTTTCTATTTTTACATTGTCGTTGTTTGCACTTACTTTATATGTTGTTTTTGTCCTATCATCATTGCCCCCAAGCAAATCAAATCCAGATTCATTTTCCTTTTTCAACAAGGTCGATAGATCGACTGCTTTTGTGTACAATTCATCAAATTTCTTTGTGATCTTGTCTTCTTCCTCATTATCCTCTTCGATATCTTCTTCTATTTCATCTTCATCATCATCCTCATCTTCATCATTTTCTTCCTCAACTTTTTCTTCCTGTTGATCAAGTTCTTGATTTATTACATCTTCTTTTAATTCTTCAACCTCTTCAATTTTATCTTCTTTTATTTCCTCCTCATCTTCTTTTTCTTCTTTTGTTTCTACTTCATCATCTTCTTTATTTTCAATACTTTCTACCTCTTCTTCTTGTCATTTTTTATAACTATCTTCCTCAATTTCTATATTTTCTATTTTATCTTCTTCTATTTCTTCTTGAACTGGTGCTTCTTCTTCGGTATTGATATCTTCAGTTACCGCTTCTTCTTCTAATATTTCCTCTTTTTCTTCCAATTTTTCTGTTTCTTCTATAGGCTTATCTTCTCTAATATCTTCATTTATATATCCTATATCGTTGGTACTATCTATTTCTTTTTCTTCAACCACAGGTTTGTTTTCTTGTTCTACTACAATTGGCTTACTTGCTCACTTTTCATCTTCTTCATTAAATGGATCAAAAAAATCTTCATAATCTGTCTGAGCATATTCTTGTTTTGGTTCTATGTTTTCGGTTTCAGTTACATCTTCTTGAGTATTTATTTGTGGTTTATCAATATCATCTAAATCCATTTTTATTTCTTTATTTTCTACTTCTTGTGGATTTTCTATATTTTCTATTCCATATTCTTTTGTTTCTTCTTGAACTTTTGCTTCTTCCATATTTTCTTCTTTTTTTATCTCTTCACCATTTTCATCAATAGGTTGCAAGATTTCACTATTTTCAAAAATATCATCGCTACCACCAAAAACACTATCATCTTGTTGGTTATTTTGATTGTCTTGTACTTGTGGATCTTGTGATTGATTTTGATCTGTCATTTTTTGTTGGAATATAACTTAAAATCTATATTAAATTATAGTCAGAAAAGGCAAAATTGCAAATTTTAATATGTGTATTATGATGACTGAGCCACAAATAATATACACCAACAATAGGCATTGATATGCCAAGATAAAGGACGGTAAACTAATTATTAGCATACCAAAACTTTTAAGATTCAACAAAAAGTTTAGAGAGACCTTGATTCAACAGTGACAAAAACTTTTAGAAAAAAATAAAAAATACAAGCACATCAAGACACAGGATCAAGACACAGTATTGGTTTTTTGAGAAGAGGTTGCCAAAAGCGAGTTTAAATGAGATTTAAACAAAAATCTAAAAAACATTTTGCTTGAGTATGTCACACCAATAGTAGATGAATATTCACAAAAATTATGAAAAAAATATTCCAAAATTTATATTAGAAAAGCAAAATCAAAATGGTGATCTTGCTCCAGTGATCAAAAACTAATGTTCAATCTTAACTTACTACACTTGTCTACAAAATATGTCAGATACGTAATTATCCACGAAGTATGTCACCTCAAACACAAAAATCATTCCAAAAAATTTTGGGCAGAAGTAGAGTGATTTTTGCCAAACTACAGAGAAATTAGAAAAGAGATGAAAAAAATGATAGTAGAGTAGTTTAAAATCTGATGTCTGTAATTTTTCTATTATAACCCATTTCATCTAGTTTTTGGTTTACTTTTTCCAATATTTCTTTCTTTTTTTTAAATGCTTGTATTCTAACCTCCTGATTTTTGCCTGCTGGTAGGCAGGTTTGAGTTTTTATATATAGAGTGCTGAATTTTATATATCATTCCAATTCTTGATTACCAAAAAAATCCCTTACTACTTGTAATCAAACAGATCATATCATCCTATGTCAGCAAGATTTTTTTGCCAAAGACTTTCTCATTATGTCTTTAAAACTTTTCATATTTACACTATCACAATAAACATATATTTTATATTCAAAAAACTCTTGTTATCAATTTGAAATGAAAAAAGAAATTACTATAAAGAAAATGTTTTAATTAAAATAGTGAATTATGAAAAAAATAATATTGGGATTTATGTTTTTGTTGTCATTTTTGTTTATTTTTTGAATTGTTAATGCCGTATTACCTGAAGATCCTTGTTTAAATAACCCTAATTTAGAGGGGTGTGTTTGATGAGATGCTTTGCAGGCTAGGTGTACAAACGCTTGATGAGTTTATGAGTGGATATGAGAAGATTGTATGTGTATATTATTTTTTGGTACGCCTGCACAGATGCCAATTCAGTCTTGTGCAAGTGTTCCCACAGAAGAAGAATTAGAGTTGAATATAAACAATTGTGTATGATGAGAACTTTTAAAAGACTGAACTTGTTGTCCAGACTGATCTTATCCCTATGATCCATCTTGATTGTTTTGATGATGAGAACAATATACCAAATGTTGTAATTGAACACTTTATGATAATGATAAAAAATGTTGTGAAAAGTGAGCATGAATTCGAAAAGCAGATTGAGATGAATGTTTGCTGTGCAGCACTCAAGAAGCAAAAACCCTACCAGGCTACCAAAATTATTGTTCTGATGATATATCAAGTTGTAATTGAGAGATGTATTTGTCATATGATTGAACAAGTAAGTGTTGTATATGAATGGTGGTTGCGGACATGGAACATGATTGATTTCAAACATGTATAGTCAATACGGAATGAAGTATGTGAATAAATATGGATTCAGATTGTTTGCTAAACTGACAATGTAGCTACAATATATACGAAACTCTTTGAATTAGAAAGTCAGATCAAAATCCTAAGGTATCTTCTTTTATGCAGGATATTGTATTGGCAGCCACTACATTTATTGGTACTGTAATAGCTATCATATTAGTTGTAAGTGGTGTTTTGTATATTGTAGCAGCTATATGATGAAATTCATCTCTTGCTGATACTGCTAAAAAATGATTGATAAATTCTGTAGTATGACTTTTGTTGGTTGTATGATCATATGCAATTATTAGACTGATACAATTTTTAGCTACAGCATGAGGCTGATAAATATTAGTTAAATGTTTTTAAAGTTCATAAAGTTTAAAGTAATTTGTAATGAAAACAAAAATAATGAAAATAAATAAATTTGAAGATATATTATCATGGCAAAAATCGCAAACACTTAATACTGCTGTTTTTAAGTTATTTGAATCCAATAAAGATTATGATTTTGTAAGACAGATACGTAGAGCATCTGTATCGATATCCAACAATATTGCAGAGTGATTTGAGAGACAATCAAACAACGAATTTAAATATTTTTTGTTTGTTGCTAAAGGTTCTTGTTGAGAGGTTCGTTCTATGTTGTATCTTGCAAAAAATTTAGGGTATATAGATGATACAATGTTTCAAAATTTATACCAAGAAACAGTAGAAATATCAAAACTAATTTCGTGACTGATAAAAACTTTATAAACTTTTAACTTTATAAACTTTTAACTTAAATGAAATTATATTTCATTAGCATATTTCCAGAAATTTTTGACAGCTTTTTGGATACTTCTCTAATCAAAAAGGCTCAAGAAAAGTGAATACTAGCATTTGAGACAATCAATCCTAGAGATTTTTGTGATGACAAATACAGACAAATAGACGACGAGATTTATGGTGGATGAGCTGGTATGCTTATCAAAGCAAAACCAATGATAGACGCAGTAAATTCTATTATAAAAAAGGTTGACTGAGATTTCCAAATAATCTTTCCAAGTCCTAGTCAAGATATTCGAAATCAAGAGTCAGCGCATTCATTTAGCAAAGCAGACAATTTAATTTTTGTCTGTGGTAGATATGAGTGAATAGACCATCGTTTTGTGCAATATTTCCAAGATAAATACAAAGATAATTTTCATATTTTATCTATATGAAAATTTGTTACATTGTGATGAGAACTTCCTACTATGACTATGGTAGAGTCCATTGTACGCCTTGTGCCTGGAGTTATCAAAGAAGAAGCTAGCTGGCAAAATGAGAGTTATGCTATATCACAAGATATGCAAAATATAGAGTACTCTCAGTATACTAGACCAAAAGATATTTGTTGATACACTGTGCCAGAGGTTTTACTCAACTGAAATCACAAAGATATCGAAGATCGAAAATTAGATAATACACTTTAGTTGTCATCTCGAGTGTAATTATTGCGAGAGATCTAATTATCATACAAAAAGATTTCTCACAAGTTAGAACAACTCGAAATGACAAAATTTATTTACAAAATACCAACCTATGCTTGACAAGAAAATTTGAATATTATATTTTGGTAGATTGGACGACGAAAAATGATTTTGACTTATTTTGGATGTACTCAAAAAGTTTGTAAAAGAAAATTGAGAAATACCTTTTTCTTTTTATGTTTTTTGAAAATGAAAATATGTCCAAGAATTGTTAAATCTTTCATCTAAACACAATTGTATACATTTTTTTGGTCGACAAAGTTTAGAAACCATTAGTAGATACAAAGAAAATTGTCAGTTTTGTCTGATGCCATCTATATTTTTAGAAACCTTCTGACTTACAGCCCTAAATTCTCTTGCCATGTGAATACCAGTAGTTTGATTTGCCAAATGATGATTAAAACAATTTGTTTCTCCAAAATATAGTATAGAAAAAGCTACAGGATCTACAGACGCAGAAAGATTGTACAACAAATTGAATGATCTGATATGACAAATATACAACTGAGAGTTAGATGTAGACAAAGAGAGAAAAAAAGCACTTACTCTTTCAGACAAATATTCAGTACAAAGGCGAGTAGATTCAGCAAAAGAGATTTTTGGGAAACCAAAGAGGATACTCCTCATTAGCGATTTCAAATCAAGACTTGGTGGTATAGAGACTTATGTTTACGATGCAGCCGATATTTTGTCTCAAAATGGATATGAAGTAAAAATCTATTGAATCAAGATACCAAAATGAAAAATCTGACAGTTGATCAAATATTTTTGATTGTTTTTTGCTATGCGAAATTTTGTAGATGCTATAAGACTCAGTAGGGTAGTTAGAAAATTTAAACCAAAAGCAATCCGATATCATAGCACATTGAGGCGATTGTGATGGCTTCCCATATTAGCTTTATGATCTCATAAGTCCAAAAAGTTTATGATGTATCACGATCTTTGATATTTCCACCCATTCCCAAAATCTGTATTACAAGAAAATATGGTCAAGACACCATTTACATTCAAAAACTTTGTGTCTTCTTATCCAAGTAAAAATCCAATCACAAAGTTTGCAATATGTTTAAAATACATATCTATATGTTTAATCAAAAAACAACTCAAAAAGACTATCGACTTACACTTGTTACCATCAGATTTTGTCACAAAGATTACACACGAATCATATCAGATAGATACAAAAAAAGTGCAAACATTTTCGCACTTTATACAACAATAATACAGTGAAGAGTTAAAAGTTAAAAGTTAAGGTATTTCATTAACTCTTCAATCATCATTCTTCACTTTTCACTATTTTTTCTATTTCTTCCCAAATTTTTTCAGCAATTTCATCAATGGATTGCAACTTTCCATTTGGCGCGCTATCTATTACAGTCCAATTATATTTTTTGGCTACATATCTATAAGCTTCTGCAGCATCTTTCAAGTGTTCTAAATCATCTTCATGTATATCTCTTTTTTGTCATCACACATAATCTCTATGTCATTTTTTGTCTACCAATTGTTGTCAAATTTCTGTAGGCATATACAAAAGTATATTTTTATCTGGTCTTGGTATATCAAAAAGTCCATATTCAAAATTATCAAGCCATACCAAAAATTTGTCTCTCTCGGCGATATCTTTTATTTTACCAGCCTGATGTCACATATTTGATGATACGTATCTATTTGCAATTACTATTTTTCATTGATCCAACCATTTTTTAATCTTAAATGAAGCAGCATATCTATCTACTGCATACAGTACAGAAGCTCTATAGGGCCCAACTTCTTGTGCATTACCAAATTCTCAATTTAGATAATCTTCAACCATCATAGCACTTCTTTGTCCATATTGAGGAAAGTCTGCCATTTCTACAATATATCATTCTTTTTTCAATTTTTCAATAAGTTTGCGAGTTTGTGTTCACTTACCACTTCAATCTGTCCCATCAATTACTATAAATTTACCTTTTCTCATTTTTGCACAAAAAATAAAAATTCTATCTCATCCAAGATAGAATTTTCTATTTCAAAATCAATATATAATATTTTTATATAGATTCGATAACCTCTTCCATATCTGGCTGACCTCCATTACTTAGTTTTTTGATGTCATTGAATAGTGTCTCAATTTGCCAGTTTATATGTTTATCAGGATTTTTACCATGTTCGTTTTTATATTTAGATTTTGTACCACCAGTGGTTTGAGACATGTATTTTTCCCAAAATTCTTTTAGATCTAGTGCTTCATAAGGATTTTTAAAATAACCGATAGCCTCAGTACTATTACATATAGTACCAACCATATTTGCGTCTATTTTATCAATATTGTTTTCAAAGAACTTTAAGAAACGTTTCATAGCTGTGTCAAATTCTGCAGGAAATCATCTTAATCTACTCATTACGTTTCCATACACAACATACCAAAGATAATAGTTTGCCTCTTTGTGTCTTCATTCTGATTTCAGTTTTTTTACCAGTGAGAGTCATCTCACAAAAAATGCAAGACTCTGGTTTAATGCAGCATCTTCTAGCCAGTTAAAATATTTACCAAATATAAATTCAACCGATCATTTACTTACTGCTTTTGTTGGTATCATATTTTCATCATTTTTTCCTGCCTCTCTCCAAAACAGTTGTGCTCATTCTCTCATATTGTTGTCTGTTTGTTCAAACTTACCGTTTGAAGGCATCACTTTACTTATTACTCACTTATTTGCAGTCAACGGAGAATGCTCATAAAATCAATATGTACCAGCCACTTCTTCGTCTATATCCTCTCTGATATATTCTCTACTTTTTTCCAAAAGATATTTGAACACTTCTTTGTTTGGTCATGTTTGAGCCAAATTTATTACGCTGTTTTTAGATTCGCGATCTTGAAATTGTAATATTTTCAATATTTTCTCTCCATTTGCCTTCCAATACCTAGGAAATGTATGTATCAAAAAGTGTGATTGTTTGTCTGTAAAATTATCAATCTGGAAATTATTGATATCATATTTAGTTTCCTCTGAAAACTTTTTCTCAAAAGGTGGATTTGATGTGATTGTATCTAACAGCTTTAGAGTATTTTCTTGTTGTTCAGTATCTCTACACCAAAGTCATGGCAAAAATCACATAGCTCTAGATATTCTCCAAAATTCCGATCTTAGATTGTGGTCTTGCATATTTTTAAACACTCAACTCAACATAGCACCAAGTATGGCTGCCTTTACTCTGTCTTCTTCAGCTCTACTTTGTGCATTTACTGCCATTGCTTTCAAAAAAGGTAAGGCTTTGTGTGGCCTAATATTTCTCATATGTCTAAACCATTCTTGCTCTGCTTGTCTAAAGCTTATTCTTCATATCTTTTTATATTTTTCTTCAAATCACCCAAAATATTCATCGGTATTTTCTTTCAATTTTTCAGCAAAAGTTCTTGACCATTTACTTGCTTGATAGTGTTCATCATCATCTTTAAATCATCCAAATGGTTGTCTACCATCTATCACACCCACTAAGTAATCAAATTCCAATCTGCTTAATTCACTATGTCTTGGTTGTCTTCGGTGTACTATGTTTAATTTTTTATATTCTTCCAATTCTGTTTTTCTCTTTTTTTGCATCTCCAAAAATCTCTTTGCATGTTCTGGTCACAAAAATTTTTCTACCCAAAATCATTGTCCCATCTTTTCGTACAATACTCTGTTCCATGGACCATCTTTTTTTATAGTATACAAAAATGCAGCTGCAAATTGATAACGATTTTTAAAGCTACCCTTTTCCAAAAGTATTGGCATCAACTTTTGTCACCATTGTGTAGAAAAATGTGGATCCTTTTCAAATAAGTTATATCGCTTTTCTATTTTTTTCCATGTTCTATTTTCTCTTTCTGCATAATACTCTAGTCATGCAGAACTCATGGCATCTTGCAATCCAGTAAACACGTTAGGTCCCAAAAGACCAAATACATTACCCATTTTGCCATAAAGATCCAATCACTCATAAGAACACAAAAGATGCTCAAAGTCTTCTTTTTGTTCTTTTCTATACTCATCTACCTTATCATCTACATTTTTTTTCATTCATTTTACAGTATCTATGATGCTCATTATAGAAAATCCTCTAAATTTTTTTCCCTTCATTGGGTCTCTACTTCAAGTTGTAGTTGGTGGAGTATCTCCTTTTTGTTTTTCTGTATATCACATTACCTGTTTAGACTCCATCAATAGCATAAAGCTAGTATAATCCATTTCTCTTTCATGCTTAAATTTAGCATCTTTTGAAAAGTCCTTTGGATCTTGTCATGTAAAATTACACTTTACCTTTACCTTTCCATTTTTAGTAGGATGTGCTTCATAAGTTACCACTACAGCAGTTTGTCCCATCGCATCTTTTCATACTCATCATTTTTCTTCCTTTACTTCGTATGTATTTACAGTACGACAAAAGTATTTTATCTCTTCTCCATTACCGTTTATTAGTTTACCCTTTTTCATTTGTACTTGATTGTGTCATGTACCAAATACAGTTATATTATCAAATATTTCTGATTTTTCTATTTTTTCAAAACAATCATTCCAATCTTTCCTATTACTTTTCGGCATTTTGTGCAAAGGTCCAGAAGCCTTCATTTTATTTATTTGTTCTTCTGTCTTTGGAAGTCTAAATGTTTGTCCATCCAGGTCAGTTTTTATATCACAGCCTATCACTTTTACTGTAAAATCAACAGTGCTTATTCACACTATTTCCAATTCTAACCATGAAGCCTCTACATCATCTGGAGGTAGTTTAGATCATCATATATCAGTAAACAATCTAATTCATGCTTCTAGTCTACACTTATCTCCATCAATAGACTCCCAAGCTCTATCAAATTTTTCTTCTTTTGTTTCTTTTTTTTCTTCTCATTCTTTTCATTCTTCTTCATTGTTTTTTTCGGTTTCTTTTTCAAGTCTGTCCTTATTTTCTGTCAAATAATTCGCCACCTTATTTTTTAAATCATCAACCTCTTCTATTCACGATTTTTCTTTTTTTAATGTTTCTATAAAAGTCTTTCTACCATCGCTTCACAATTCTTTGTATTCATTTTCAGCTTCTGGTATAGCATATTCTTCATCTATATAATCATCCTCATAATGTCATACATTATCGTCTATCCATTCTTTAGCTTTTTCTATTCATTTTTGCTTATCTTCTATACTATTTGGGTTGATACCACATATACCATATTTAAGCAATGCCTTTACTTGCCAATCTTCAAATCAATTTGTGCTTTTCAATATTTTTATTTTTTCTTTCAATTGATTTGTACTATAATTACTTTCATAGTTGGCTTCGTTAAAATATACACCAGCAATTTTATTTCAATCTTTTCATATTTCATAATAGTTTTCTCATATTTTTTTGTACTTTTCTTGTTCAGATTTTGTCAATTTTTTATATTCTTCCTCACCAATTTGAGTAGAGTAGTGAGCAAACAAAACTAATTCTAGTAGGCCGTCCTCAAATCATTTTGATTCAATATTGTTTTCTTTTGCTGTTTTTTCCAAAAGCTCTTTTGCTTTTTGTTTTCTTTCTTCATCACCAAGATTTGAATTAATCTCAACATCATTGTGACTTGGTTCTCATATGTTTATTTTTCAATTATCTTTTATTATTTCATCAAGTTCTTTGTTTCGATCTTCTGTGCTTTCTTTTTTATCACCATTTAGCCAAGATTTTATGCCATCCATTCATTCTTTTTTGGTATTCCAAGCATAAAAAAGCTTTGTCATAAGATCCATTTTTTCCTGACTGACCTTTATCTTTCTATCTATTATTTCTACTTTTTTGCTTTCTACGTTTCACTCAAAGACATATATATATTTTCCATTTTCATCTTTTATCACTTCACCACTTCTTTTACACAAAAATGCCACACCATGATTTATAGTAGTGTTTCAGTTCTCATCTTTTTCCATTATTTCTGGGTATTCTTTTTCCAATTCTCATTCATCAAAATCTGTTTCATCTAGTGAGTAATCCAAAAATCATTCATACTTATCATCTATTTTTATCTCATATCCATCTGCTATCCTCACTTCACCATTTTTTGCAAACAATGAATAAAATATTCCGTCTTTGTTTTCTTCCTCACTTGTCATATCATTTTTTGGATTTTCCAACCGATTTAATATCTCTGGGTCCGTATCATTAAAGTCTATTTTAATTTCTATTTTTTTGTGTCACTGATTATCTTTTATTTCTCTTTTAGATGAAGCAAAATTAAACTTTTTTCCAGATCTAGATTTTATAAAAATAGTTTCTTTTTTATCTCCCAAGTCTTCCAGACTTCTCATATATCTATTTAGCTCATTTGTATTTATACCGAGCTTTTTTACAATTTCTGATTTTTCTGCTTTTGAGACATATTCTCATATGGCATCTTCTTCTTTTATGCTATCATCAATTTCTTTTATTATTTTTTTTATGTCATCATTTCATCACTTTTTCTCTATATCCTTTATAAATTCTTTTCGCTGTTTTTGGTCTTTTATATTTCTAGTCCTTGATTGTATATCTTCTAGTATTTCCTTTTTTGTTTTATTGTCTTCTATCATATCTGTATAGTGACTTTCTTCCTCATATTCTCCTTTAACTTCGCTATTTCTAAATTCTGACAATTCTTGCTCCAACCAATCTGCTTCATTCATATGTTCAACTATTTTTTTTTCTATCTCATTTTGTAATTTTGTATCAAAATTTTGGTTTAGTTTTGGCATTTTCAAAAGCTCTCTCATTTCTTCCAAGCTTTCTTTTTCTGCATTTTGTGTTACTTCGTAAAATTCTTTATTTCACAGATATAGCATTTCTAGCAAAATTGATCTGTCAAAAATACTCCATTCTTCAATTTTTGTCAGAGGATTTGC
The DNA here is from genome assembly GCA_035446765.1 of Candidatus Absconditabacterales bacterium. GTDB lineage: Bacteria > Patescibacteriota > Gracilibacteria > Absconditabacterales > Absconditicoccaceae > JALOAF01. The sequence goes on along the minus strand of DAOTFU010000004.1, from coordinate 25,144 downwards.
TTGTATTACTTTATTTAGTTGTAAAAATCACACTATATCATCATTTGGTATTTCTAGTTTTTTTTCATCAATATTTTTTGTATATGGCAAAAACTCTTCCAATGTTTTTATGCCTATTGGATTTTGGCCATCAATTATGTATCGAAATTTTTCCTCAAATTCTTCCTTTTTTTTTCATTCAAGATTTTCAATAATTCTAGCTACTAATCTCCTCATTATTGCATCTTGCAATACCATTGGCATTTCTTCTCTGGTCCTATATTTTTGTATGTTTTTTAAGCTGATTGTTTCTCACTTTATTTTATCCCAACTAATATTTTTGTGTACTATGTTTGAGTACATTTGGTTGATTCTTTCTTCTTTATCAGACAAATATGATCAAGTGAGTGTTTCTACTTGTTCTTTATTCCAGCTGCATTCTTGTTCTGACCAGACTTTACGAAGAAATTCTTTTTCACTCATTCACTCAATCTTCTTAGTCTTATTTACTGAATTTTCTGCCATTGTTTTTTCTTTGGATAAAATCAATAATAATTATACTCCAAAAAACATTTTTTTCAAAGTTTAGGCTACATTTACTTATATTGTAAATATTTAGATACAAATGTCAAATAAAATAAAAAAGTGACACTTGTGATGCCACTTTTACTATTTTTTTAATTTGTTTTTTTATATGTTCTTAAACTTGTACAGCTCTACACCGTTAATCATGTCGTTTTTTTCATTTTTTTGATATTCATTTGATTGTACAATTACTATTTTGTCATCCAAAGATATATTTCATTTAAATATTATCCTAATCATCTCCTTCCCTATTCTTTTTAGATTTTGATAGTTAAATGATTCTGATATTTTATATCACTTTATTCATCGTATCATATTTAAGTATCTATATGTTTCATCAGATTTTGTAAAAGTAATCACAGGTACTTTTGGAGCCAAAGAGGACAATCTAGCTGCTGTATATCCATTGTCTGTAAAACATACAATTGCTTTTATTTCAAGTTCTTTAGTAACCCTATAGGCATTATATATTATATAATCTCTTACCACTGAATCCTCATCATCTTCAAATCTTTTTGCATCTTCTTTTGGCAATTTAAGCTCATATTTGTCCAATATATCACATATTTCTGTCAATATATTTAGTGGATCATCTTCTTTGATCATTGGCTCCAACATAAAACCATCTACAGCCATATTACAATATTTTTCCATTTTTTTTGCATCCCTCAATGGATAATCTTTTTTTCAGATACCAGACATAAAGCTTATTGAGACAGGCTTACCGGTGTTGTTTATCTTGTTGATCAAATCTTCTTCGCTTACCTTAGATTTTTTCATAAATTCTTGCATTTTATCAAACACAAACACTATACCATCTGCTACATTGTTGATACTTTCAAGATTTTCTAGTCACTCTTTTGTTTCAATTTTTGCTATTATCTTCATTTTATCCTGATTGTGTTGTTTCAAAAATCTTTTTAATTCCAATATGTCTTCAGCTGTTTTTGTTCATGACAAGGATATCATATGTATTCAGTATTCCAGTCATCGTAAAATATCTTTTTTATCTTTTTTAGTTAAAACTCCAAAATCTATATAATGATCTAAAAATCTTACCCTATCAAACTGCAACAGTTCTCATCAATTTAGTACCCTGCAATCTATATTATCATCTGATTTTATTTCTTTTACTTCTACTATGATCTCACTTTGTTCAAACTTTATTTTTTCTCATTTTTTTAAATCTCACAATTTTTCATAGTCTACAAAAATTTGTTTATCACTATCTTGTGCATATTCAGAGTAATCAATATTGATTGTAGATCATTTTTTCAATTTTATGTTCATTAAGTTTTTTACTCTAATATCGCATCATTTTGTTTCCATCATTATGGTTTTACTGTTGTCCAACTTCATTATAGTTTCGATATATTTTTTATTGTTGTCATCAAATCCTCCAGATAAACTAAGCCTAAATACATCTACCATGTTTATCACCTTTGACAATACAGTTTCTTTTGCTAGAGTAGGACTTACTCAGGCAATAATTTTTGAAAAATGGAAATTATTCATGTTTCTTTTTTACAATAATTAAAATTAAGCAATTTTTAGCCCAATATTTTGGGATTTTTTGGTTTTTTATATATTTTCATAATCTATTATGTCAAATCATTCTGCATTCATTTTTTTGACAAGTGATTTCTTTTTTACTATCACCTGTGCGTGATCGTTTGTTTGTGTGTGGATCAAATCTTTTCAAATCATGATATATACATTTCTATCTACAAAATGTTTTGGGAAATACATGACATTTGTATTGTTGTTTTTTTCTACTTTTATATTTATATCCAGTTTTGGCAAATCTTCTGTACTTTCAAGGTCAATTTTTAATCATATTTCTTTTTCCATTTCCATTATATTTTTACCAGCTTTTCATATTATTGCTCATCTTTCAGACTTTGGCACAAACAATTTTATAGTTTCTCAATTTATTTTTGACACAAAACTACAAGGCAATATTTCTTGTAAATGCTGATCTATCACCAATTTGGCATAATCTCATAGTCTAGAACTTTTCTTATTTTGTTTTATTGCTTCTCATATTGGCATTACCACTATTTGTTCTCCAAAAGTATATATTTCAAACATTATTTTTTTCTCAAAAAAACTGCTTACTTGTATTACAGGTCTAGCCAGATCGTCAGATTCCATTCACTCTGGCACTTTTACTGTTAGATCCAACTGCAATATTTCTCATATTTTTCATTTATCTACAAATACTACAGTATCCAATACTTGTGGTATTATACCCATCTCTATTGTACCCAAAAATCTTTGTATGCTATCTACAGGTCTTGTAGCATGAATTACTCATATTAATCCTATACCAGTCAATCTCATATCTTTGTACAATTCAAAGTCTGAAGTATTTCTCACTTCATCATATACAGTATAGTCTGGCCTAGAAAGAAGTAATATATCTCTTACTTCATCATGAGATCAATAAGTAAAACTATATTGTACTACGCTTTCTGGCACCATTAAATCACGAGGAGATTCTATTGTTTTGATAATATTTTTTCATTTTTCATAAAGTTCTACCAGAGCTTGAGCAAATGTAGTTTTACCACTACCAGGAGCTCAAGATATTAATATTCATTTTGCTTTATTTTCAAACAAATCCAACACTTCTTTGTCCAGATCATAATCTTCAAGTGTTAATTTTTTGATAGGTTTTACCGCCGTGATCTCCAGTCCATCAGATAGTGGAGGATATACTATCACAATCCTATATGGTCACAATTGCACAACCTTTGACATACTTCTATCTATCTCAAGTACTGCATCATCTCTACTTTCTACTTCTTGAAACAAATCATCTATCAAATTATTTACAAATTTTTTGTCCAATATCTCTTTTCCAATTTCAGATTTTCGCCCTCAAGGGTTTCAGTTTTTTTTCAAAATAGGATTTTTTTCTTTGATATGTATAGACATTGTGTCCTTATCAAAGAAATTATCCAACACACTTCCACATCATTTTACATCTTGCATAAAATATTTTGTGATGGAAATAAAAAAATTATCTATATTTTTGTTTTTTTGTCCAAAATTAAGGTAACTCTATATATTGATTTTTTCTCAATTTTCAATAAAAAATGTATACTTAGCAGAAAGAGTATAGTTTTTATCTACAATTCTTGATATGTTTTTTCGTGTAGTTTGATTGAAAGAGACAAAAAATAAGAAATATAATATAGATATTTTGCTTGAATGAGATTCAGAATCTTTTGTTAGAGAAACATTACAATCATACAATATAGTTGTTTTACGTGTCTCAGAACACAAAAAGTCAGTAGAAGAATTTGCTTCTATAAAGATTGTTGCCATACATCACCAACAAGAATTAAGTATATTTTCTTATCTCAAAGATCTAAAAAATGCAATCTTAATTTTTTCTATGATAGGTTTTGATATAAAATATGCCAATTTTATTGGTGAGCAAAAAATTCCAGAGATGGAAGTCAAAGAGATATTAAATTCTGCACAAAAAGAAGCTAAAGACATCCAATTAAGTTTGCAAATACAAAATGAAACACAAAAAAAACAAGAAAGTAAAATATACAAAGATCAAACTCTAGACAAGGTTTTAAAGATAGTAGATAAAACATTTTTGGAGATAGACAATCTTACATCCAAAGTGTGAGAGACTGCATCTCAAAGTGATATAAGAGATTTAAGTGTAATGAAACAAGATCTTACAAAACTGAAAATGTGAAGAAACGACGACAAAATGATCGAATTACTCCAAAAAATATATCAAACATATTATAAAATACATGATACATATATGCTTTCACTAAAAAAAGAGCAACAATATCCCATTAGTTGATCTATAGTTTCTGATGTTGATGTTTTGATGGAACTAGAAAAGTTAAACAAAGCCAAAAAGGTCAAAGAAATAGGAGCCAAGAGAGACAAAGATGATACTTTTTATTTATCTTTTGACAAGATTTGACTATATATTAGATTTTTAGTGCAGGACATCACCAATAAGGCCAAAGATCTTTCAGTATTTTTTGAAAAGATATTTTGTTATTTAGAAATATTTGCCATATCTGTTTTGGTCTTTTCTTGACTTATAATTCGATCACAAAAAATTACATTTGTTATAGATATTTATCTATACCAATATCTTTTTTTGATCAAAGTAGCAATCTTTGGTTTATTGATATTTATATTCAAAAGATTTAAATCACAACAAATCAAAAAAAATATTTTAATACTTTGCTTGATATTTTTGTCATATATTTTATTATTTTTTATGACAAAATTTATATTTATCCTCTAATCCAAATACACTAAAGTGTCTTTTATATTGCTTGCCATAGCTACATTATCCTTTTCTGCATATTTTTATGCAATATGATTGCAATATTTTGGTCTTATACCGATATTAGCTCTTTTGATATTTTTGATATATTATTTTAGTGGTGTGTCTATCAAGATCAAATCATGAGATATTTTTCAAAGATATTGATTATTTTTTGCTTGGATAGTTACCATATTGTGAATATTTTTGATATGAAGATTTTTTGATATTGCCATAGTCAATATGACATTATTTTTGATCATACTCAACATATCTTTTTGGATTTTATCATACATTTTCAAGTACGATGATGGTAAGATAATGTGACAAGTTTGATATTATGGATTATTATTATTTTTGTTGATTTACACTCGATTTTCTGCTGGATTTGGGTCATTTTTTATAGTTTTTAATATGGTGTGGCTTCTTACTTTTGCACTTTTGTGATTTATAATATTTGTACTAAAACTTAAATACAAGATAGAAAAATATTTGTTATATCAATTTTTTGTATTTGCAATAGTGGCAGCATGATTAGTTTTATATGATCAAATAGACAATATACACATATTTTTGTTGGTATCTGTTTTGTGACTTTCTATCTTATATTTGTATATATACAACATATTGTCTCACAAGCCACCTAGTCCGCAAGAATTTAAAAATATATCAGTTAGACGCATATTGGCTTGAGAAAGAGTCTTAAACCAAGACTCGATCAGGACAAAAAATTCTTATAAAATATACAGTTTTATAGATGAGTTTCCAAAGATTATAAAATATATATTAGAATGATTCAATGTATTTATAATATTACTTTTGATATATTTATACTTTCAAAACGCGATTTCATTGCAGGGTAGCTTCCAGCAGATTTTTTATTGGCTCATTACTTTGTGATTTGTAAGCAATGTTTATTTGCTCAAAAAAATCTGATATACATCTACTATACAGAGGTTTGTGACTTTTGCTGTTATAAATTTTGCTATATATATTAGCCTTTTTGCTGCTTTACAATCTAATATATGAAGGATAGTATTTTTTGCCATTATTCGAAATATTATTTGTGGTTTAATAGTTTTCCATGTACACAAGACAAAAGTATGACTATATCTCAAAAAAGTTGATTATTTATTTTGGATATTTACCACACTGTTAGCATTGGTGGTTAATATAATATTGTTAATACATACACAAGTGATATGACAACTATTATTTCCGATTATACTATTGTATATATGAATACAATGAATGATATTGTTTTATTCTGTCAAATATATAAACAAAATACAAGAAATAGATTTAACTCAGGATTTTGATCGGTCTTTAAATTCGGAAGAAGACAAAAATTAGTAATTATTTTATCAGTTTACAATTATTTTATGAAAAAAATATTTTTATTGATTATAACTTTCTTTTGTATTTTTGGTATATCTTTTGCACAACATGATAGTTGGTGAGATCGTGGATCAGATCCCCTCACCATATTTGAAAGTATAGTAGATGATGCCAATGATGACCAGTATAAGATACAAGAAACAGCATTAGATGGTATATCAGATCAGCAATGATCTTATGCTAAAGAGTTTAAAATCACCAATACACTAGACTATGTTAGAAAAAATTTAGACCCATATTTACAACGAATTGTATATGCGGGTATGGTACTAGCTACAATAGCTTTGATATATATATGATTTATGCTTGTGACCAACTCTGTACACAAACAATGAGAACGAAGCAAGCTAAAGTCTAGTTTTATGTATGTTCTTGTTGGTGTGTTTTTGTTGTCTTGATTTTATTTTATCATAAAACTTATAGTAGCGCTTATTGCTTCTATATTTTGATGAACAAACTGAGATACTTGATTTTAGATACAACCTTTAAAAATGAAACTTTATCATCACATAATTATATGATTTGTGCTACTTATATCAGTTTTTCTTATACCTCAAATCCAAGCAGCAGTTTGAGTACCACCATCATATCATGATAATTTTTCTCAATATCTTACAGATGGCGTGCCAGATAGTGAGTGAAGAGTAGAGACAGTATATGATTTGTGAATAGACTCAAATAAATCCTTAAAAGACAATATTAGATGTTTGTTTTATCCCAATTCTTATTTGGTACCTGGTTGTGAATCTTCTAGCGCTTGATGAAGAGTTCGAGACGTTGCTAGATATATATGATTTTGAGTATTGGTGATATTTTTGGTAGTGACTGGTATTACACTCCTTATCAATTGACGCGATTCTGAAAAGGTCAAAAGCTCATTAAAATGACTTGTATATATTTTATATGGTTCATTTTTATTTTTTGGTTCCACTTGGATACTATGATCAGTACTTTGAGTAGAAACCGTGCAATGAACTCAATGAATGGTAGAGTGACTTCAGTGATGACCAGATTCTTTATTTTTCAAAATACTAAGCACACTCAAGGCATTAGCATTTTTTGCTTCTATAATTATGCTAGTAGTCTATTGATTTAGAGTGATGGCAGTATCGGATCAAGCCGACAAGACAAAAAATATGATCAGATGAATAATAAATGTTGTAGTCGCACTAGTAATTGTAAAAGTTATTGATTATCTTTATTATATCGCACAATTGCCAGCCTTTACTCAGAAGGCAGCAGAATTTATCATAGAAATTGCCAAAATATTTGGGTTTGTATTTGGAGCAGCATTGGTACTTATGATATTTTATGCATGATTTCTTATGCTTACAGATCAGTGAAAATCTGAAAATATGAAAAAAGCAAAAAATATTATTGTATGAGTACTTCTTTGAGCTCTAGTTGTATTTCTACTTTTGCTTATCATGTATCAAGTATTTGCAGAATTTGCATAAAATATTTAATTTGTCAAAATATCTTATAGAAAAAGCACTTTGTCTTGATTTTCTTGTAGAAAAAATTATAAAAAATTTTACTCTTTTCGACAGCGCTCCTGTAGTTCAGCCGGATAGAATAGCTCCCTCCTAAGGAGCAGATACAGGTTCGAGTCCTGTCGGGAGTAAATAAAAAATGTGTAATTTCTCAATGTGCAATTTAAAATTATCAAATTATTTTACATTTCACATTTATAATTTCACATTTTATTAAGCATTTCACAACGGCAGCGTGTCTGTATGATTTGTTTAAAAAACTTTTTATTCTTTTAATCTATTAAAAATGGCGGAAATCAAAACCACCAATCCTTTTGAGAGACATTGAAAAGATACATGATCTCCAGAATCTCAAATTCGAAATCTCACACAAGAGATTAGTATGCTACAATGACACCTAAAAGAACACTCAAAAGATTTTGACTGAAAAAGAAGTCTTTTAAAAAAAGTAGCAAAGAGAAGGAGATTTTTAAAATATCTCAAAAAGACAGATCTAGATTCTTACACAAAGATTTCTAAAAAAATCAGTGTAAAAGTATAACACAATTTACAATCCATAATTTACAATGTACAACTATTGTAAACTGTACAATGTGAATTGTAAACTGTAAATTTATTTTATTTTTTAAGTTTTATATTATAATGGACCTAAAAAAGTTCACTCAACAGCTTAGTGCTGGAGAGCTAAACATTCCCAAAATCAAAGAGGGAGAAAAAACAAAATGAAAAATATTGAAAAAAATAGAGAATTGAGTTTTAGTAGACTGTAATGATTGAGCATTTACTTGAATTATTCTTTCAAAAGAGGTAAAAGAATTAGAAAGAAGCAGTTATGACTTGGCTCCAGGTAGAGAAATTGAATTAGAAGTAGTAAACACCAATATTAGACATGAAGATGGTTATTATATAGTTTCAGTTACAAAATTATTACAATATGATGTGCGAAATTCTATCTTATCAAAATTTGAAAAAGACGAAGTCATCAAGGTAATTCCTACAGAAGCAAATCTTGGTGGATTACTTATTGATATGCATGGTATCAAATGATTTATTCCGTTGTCTCAATTAGCACCTATTCATTATCCTAGAGTAGAAGATTGAGACCAAGAAGCTATTTTTGATAAATTATTGGAACTTATATGACAAGAAATATCAGTTAGAATAATAAATATAGATGAAGACGAAAAGAGGATAATACTTTCAGAAAGAGAAGCACTAAAAGAAGAAAGAGAAAAAATCTTGTCAGAATTAGAAGTGTGAAAAGTATTTGATGGAGTAGTTTCTGGAGTATCATCTTATGGATTATTTGTGACTATGGGTGGTACAGTTGAATGACTTGTACATATATCTGAGATTACATATGGGCACGTAAACAATATAGATAGACTATGAAAAATTGGAGATAAGGTTAAGGTAAAGGTTATTGGTCTTGAAAATGGTAAAATATCTCTATCTAGTAAAAAACTAAAAGAAGATCCACGATCTGCTTTGCCAAAAAAATACAAAATATGAGATATTGTTGAATGAGAAGTGATCAGATTTGTGCCATATGGAGTATTTATCAGAGTATTTGATGATATCAACTGATTGGTTCACTTGAGTGAATTATCTCAAAAATCAGTACAAAATCCAAACGAAGTTGTAAAGCTTGGTGAAATAGTAAAAGCAAAATTGATATTGTTAGATACAAAAAATAGAAAGATTGGGTTAAGTATGAAGGATGCAGATCCAAAGGCTGCGGTAGAAAAGAAAACAACTAAAAAACCTATAGACAAAAAACCATCAAAAGGTTTGGAGGATGTAGTAAAAAGACTTGAAGAAGATGACGAAGAATAGTCCAAAAATAGTAAAAAGTTTGTAAAGTTCATAAAGTTGAAAGTTGTTGTTTATTCGTATACCAATGACTTTACAAACTTTATGAACTTTTTACTTTTATACTAAAATGCTCAGGTGGCGGAACTGGTATACGCGCAACGTTGAGGTCGTTGTGGGCGATAAGCCCGTGGGAGTTCGAGTCTCCTCCTGAGCAAATAAATCCATCCCACCTTCCTTTATCAAGGAAGGAATATTAGATGAGATAATTAAGGAGAATATAATATACTTCTCCCTGCCTTGATAAAGGTAGGGGATGGAGTAAAAGGATTTATTTAAACAAACAAATTATAGTAACAATTGATTTAAATAAAAATTTTCTTATAAAAAAATATAGTTTATATAAAAAATAAATAATATGAGTCTACAAGAGCAGTTGTTAGCTGACTACAAGCAAGCTATGATGCAAAAAGACAAGATCAAAAAAACAATCTTGAATTATGTGATAGCACAGATCAAAAACAAAAAGATTGAGTTACAAAAAGATTTAGAAGATGTAGATGTGATCAAAATCTTAAAAAAAGAAGTAAAGGCTTTGTGAGAAGCTATATGATTTTTGGAAAAAACAGACAAAAAAGATGAGTTAGCCGAAGAAAAAGCCAAAAAAGTTCTTCTAGAATTTTATCTTCCACAGACCAAATCCAAAGAAGAAACGAAAAAAATAGTAAAAGAAATAATTGCTTCACAATGAATTGATGATCTTCAAAAACAAAGAGGTCAACTGATGTGAGCGATCATGTGACAGTACAAATGAGAAATAGATTGAGCTATAGTCAACGAAGTAGTAAACGAGATGTTGTCGAAATAATATTTAAATCAGAATAAGTTTTATGAATAGAAAATTCTTGATCATAAATAAATTGTTTTTATCCATGTTTGTGATGGCAATTTTTTTGTGATTAGGTTTTGTTGGCGCAATTTATCCTAGTTACGAGGATTCTGACGACTGCTGACAAATACCAAATTATTCTTCTTATTCTGATGATTGAGGCAGTTATGTGACAAATGGTACTTATATATTAAATTGGTATGTTAACAATCAATCTGCTATTTTACGAGCGGCAGCTGGCTTGTGATCTGTAGATGGTGTTTGTGATGATTATCCATCATTAGAGTGATTAGCAATCAGAACCGATTGGAAAAAAAATCTATGTAATTCTGCACCAGATGATTTAAAAAGTCATCAACAAGAGTTATTTACATACTACGCTTCAGAAATAGATTACAACTTTACATGGTGATTTGTTGATAAAGAAAGCGTATGGTGACTACAAAATCTTATGAAGGAAGCAGGCTGTCATGCACATAGAGATTGTAAATTGTGAGTAGTAACAATATCAGATTTTTTGTTTTGTGATGTTTGTAAAGCTATAAATAATGAACGAGAATCTACAACTTCAACAAACCCTGAAGACTGTCCAGAATGATTTGTACCTGTTGAATGAGTTGATTGTTGTCAACGAGGCCCTACAGAGTGTTTGACACCATTTATTACAATAAATTGAGAGTTAGACAAGACCACATATAACGAAGAAGATTGAGATTTAAATATTGTAGTAGACTATTCAGACAATGAAATATGAGATATAACATTTGCAGATGAAAATAAAATTGTTATTGAACCAACAAGCGCATTAAATTCAGATATAAATTTCAATACTGGAGAAAAGAAAATATTATTTTCACTATCTACAGATTGAGTAGACAATATATCTATAAATGTAGAAAATTGATGCGCGGTTTTAGAGGGGAACAATTGTCCACCTGTTACTGCGAATCTTGATCGTGATATCCCTTGTCAGCTGACTAAGGATCGATCACAATGTGATAACATAATTTGAATTGATCCACAGCCTGATACTGGTTTTACAGGTTTTTCTAGTCTTTTAGTAGACTGAGTAATATGTGAAAAATGAATATTAGAGCTTCCTTTTTGTCCTGATATGTGTTTAAATTGGCAGATTACTAGTCAAACATGTGAACAAACTTATGGAAGTTGATGGTATGCTAATAATAAAACTCCAACATGTTGTATAAATTGTGGGTGAGACAAAATATATGATCCTGAGAAAGATGAATGTGTGTGTGATCCAAACAAAACTTGTAACAAGTCTTGATATGTAGTTGATCCAGTGACTTGTAAGTGTAAATGCGATCCATCCAAAAGATGTTGTGGAATCGAGCTAAATACGGTAGTTCCATTTATCTGAGATTGTATTGAGATGACATCTCAAAACAATACTATGGATCCAAATGATCCAAACACAAGTAGAGTAAACCAGCTAAACGCATTCCCTTTCCTTATGATGGGATTGAGCAAAATACTAGTTACGGCCATATTGATATTTTCATTTTTGATAGTGATAGCTGCATGAGTAATGATGGTTACATGAGTAGCCAATGAAAGTAACTTTACAGAGTGAAAGAAATGGATAAAAAATGTGGTAGTAGCACTCATATTACTTGGTACATCAGGACTTATACTCAAATTAATCAATCCAAGTTTTTTTGGGGGATAAATAATAGGCGTTTCAGCGTAATAACGTTGCAACGTTGAAGCGCTTTAACGCTGAAACATTTTAATTATTTTATAGACAACCAATGGCAAACATTAAATTAGAATCTGGATGATTTTTGATAGAAAACAAAGTATTGTTTGGACCAAATGTAGCCCACCAAGACTACATCAATCTTGCTCTAGAATCTGGAGAAGATTTGATCAATGAAAAAGTACCATACATGATGGTAGAATTTCCATGAGAATATGATATACAATGAATAAACATCAAATGTATTTCATGAAAAGAAAAAAAATTAAATTATCTTGTACGTTTAAATGACAAAAAATATGCAATCATTCAGAGTCCAAAAATACTTGAAGAAGATGAAGTTAGTGGTATGGACTATCGATTGTATACAGACGAAAAAGTAGAAAAAAAGATTGATCAGTTAGAATTAGAGTGAAAAACCATTAAATTGAATAGTGAATGAGGAAAATTACAAGTAGATATGAAAGATGATAAGTCACATGAAGAAGTAGATATCAAAGTTTCTAACACAAAGGGAGAAACTCCCGAAGTGGAAGTATAGTAATAAATAATAGAAAATTGATAATGGAAAATTATTTTTTTTATTTAAATTATCAATTCTCCACTATCTATTATCAATTAAAATAATTCAGTCTCACTTTTCCATTTCAATCTCTTTATAAATAATTTGCTTTTTTTGCAAATATCAGTATAATCTAGACATCTTAAATTTAAATTTAACCACGTCATCAAAAATCAAAGTGTTTTTGGGACTCAAAATATCATCTATATTTATCAAATAATTAGCATACTGACTTTTTTGTCAGTCTACAAACACAAAATCTACAGTGTTTGGTATAAGTTTCTTTAGATCTATTTTCAAAACATCAAAAGGATATACAATTAAATTTTTTCATGCTTGTTTTCAAATATTTTGTATACCTTCCAGATACGAAGCATAAGATATTTCAAAAGAATATAAAAATCATCACCATTTTTTGATAGTGTTTGCTATCACAATAGAGCTGTATCATACAGCACTACCTATTTCAAAGCATATTTTGGGCTTATATTTGTTTAAATGATTTACCAAAAAATGCTCAGTTTCAATGCTGATTATAGGGATATCTCTATCTGTACAAGATTTTCTAAGATTAGAAAGCTCCATCAGATTATTTATAAAATTTTAAATTAATAATTACAAAAAAGAACAATGAACGACAACAATTTATATTGAAATCTTAATATAGATTTCTCAAACAAAAACAAACCTAAAAGAGGAAGAAAAACAAGCAAAAAAGACACAAGAAAATCAAAAGATCTTAGATCTGATGCCTTTTTGCGTCATTTAGAAAAAAACAATTATACCGATATCGACAATCCGCAAAAACTCATCAAAAAATGAGAAAAACCAGTAAAAATTGGTAGTTTGATGTGATTGGAGCAAGTATGACAATGTATGTTTATAGAGTATGAAAATGATATTATCATAGTAGATGCTGCTATGGAGTTTTCTAGCAAAGAAAATTTTGGAGCAGATTATATCATACCTGATATAGCTTACATCAAAAAAAATATTAAAAAACTTAGAGGTATAGTAATTACACATGGTCATCTTGATCACGTATGAGCTTTGAGAGACATACTTCCAGAACTTGGTTATCCTATGATATATACTACACCGCTTAGTCTTGGTATTATCAAAAAAACTTTCGACAATCCAAAAGATGCCGAAAAGATCAAGTACAAAATGATTGATCCTGACACAGACATTATCAGATTGTGATGTTTTACATTGGAATTTGTGCCAGTAAATCACAATATACCAGAGACTTTGGCTATAGCTATACAGACACCAAAATGACTTATATTTAATTCAGCCGATTTTAAAATTGATCATACTCCAGCTATTGATAGGCCAGCCGATTTAGCAAAGATTGCTAGGATATGAGCTGAGTGAGTAAAACTTTATATATGAGATAGTTTGTGAGCAAACAAAAAATGACGATCTGTTTCAGAAAAAGAGATATGAGAAAATCTAGACGAAATGATCCAAAAGACAAAATCTAGGATGCTTATAGCTACTTTTGCTTCAAACGTGTGAAGAATTATCCAGATAGTAAATAGTGCTATTAAAGCCAACAAAGTAGTATTCCTTTCAGGAAGATCTATGGTAAACAATGTAGATATTTGTCAAAAACTTGGTTATATCAAAGTACCAGATGGCTACATTCGCAAACTTAGTGAAGAAGTAGATACATTTGACGATGATAGAGTTTTGATACTTTCTACATGAGCACAAGGAGAGGAGTTCGCAGCTCTTACAAGGATGGCTAGAAATGAACACAACTTCATTCAGCTAAAAAAATGAGATACAATACTTATGTCTGCTACACCAATACCAGGAAATGAATGATCTGTAAATTGAATGATCAACAATCTTGTGTTTAAAGATATAAATTTAGTTACAAATGATGATATCGATGTGCATGCTAGTGGACATGGTAGCGCGGAAGACCATAAACTTATGTTATCTTTGCTTAAACCAGAATTTTTCTTGCCTTATTTTATGCCTGCAAAAGAGAGATATGCGCACAAACATCTTGCAATGGATATGTGAATGCCAGATTCTCACATCCTTATGCCTATGAAAAATGGTGAAATAATAGAGATGTATGATGATGTAGTTTTGATCTGAAAAGATAAAGTAAAATTAGATACAATACTTGTAGATGGTAAATGAAAATGACATCTTTCGGGAGAATATGTGATCAAAGCACGTAGTATCATGGCTGAAGATGGAGTATTGGCGCTTATATTCAAAGTAGATGCAAAGACCAAAGAGTTAGTGTGAAATATCCAGATAGAGTCTAGATGATTCGTATATTCTTCTGAGGTAAAAAACATACATACCAAGGTAGTAGATTTTGCTAGAGCAAAATACAATGAAAATGCAAAAAGGAGAATACCAGTAAAAGACAATCTAAAACAACTAAAAGAATCACTTGGTGAATTTATCACACAAATTATTGGTAGAGTACCAATGATTATGCCAATGTTTGTGTATATCAACAAAGATGCAAAAGATGACATATCAAAAGACGAAGCTATTGTAGGTATGACGATAGACGAACAAGGTGGTGAATAATTTTTTATAAAAAATACTACATATGATCAATCATGTATCAGTAATGTTGGATGATGTATTGGCATCAGTCCCACAAGATACAAAAATAGTAGTAGATGGTACCCTAGGGCATTGATGACACACTAGAGCAATTTTGGATCAATTCCCAAGCGTGAAAAAGGTCTATTGATTTGATCTAGATCCAAATATTTTGTCAGAGACCAAAAATAGATTGTCAGATTTGTCAGACAAAATAGAATTTGCACAAGATTCTTACACAAATATCTCAAAAGTACTGTGAGATGCAAAGGCAGACTTTGTATTGTTAGATTTATGAGTAAATATGGAGCACTTCAAAGATTGATGACGTGGTTTTTCTATCAATTATGATTCTAAATTAGACATGAGATTTGATATAAACTCCAAGACTTCTGCGTATGAGATTATTCACGATTATTCATTAGAGCAGTTGTCCAATATATTCCAAGAATATGCTGACTTTACAGCACAAAAATCTGATGAGATTGCAAGACATATAGTCAAAAGTAGAAAAGAAAAAGCAATTGAGACTACATTTGATCTCAAAAATATATTAAATCAAGTATGACTTGGACAAAAAGCAAGTACGATCATTTTTCAAGCAATTAGGATTGAAACCAACAAAGAAATTGATAATCTAAAATTAGCTCTGGGACAAATTCCAGCAATTTTGTCTACATGATGAAGATTTGGTGTGATTACTTTTCATAGTATAGAAGATAGGATAGTCAAAAATTATTTCAAACAACTATCTCAAGATTCAAACTTTCAACTCTTGTACAAAAAAGCAGTCAAGCCATATTATACAGAAGTACAAAAAAACAGAGCCAGCAGAAGTGCAAAATATAGAGTGATTCAAAAAATTTAATACAAAATCAATTTATGAAAAAATTTGCCTTTATATCTACAAATTCTTTGCAACAGTGTTATCATTTTATCCTCAATAAACAGAGAAAACACAAGTATTTTATGGATTTACTAAAAATTTGAGCATTGGGATTGTCTATATTGATATCAGGGTTTTTCTATCTTCGTTTTGTATCTTTGGCATCTACAGAATGATATTTCCTTAGACAGGCCAATAACGATCTAAATTCAATTAGTTTTCAACATGAAATCATAAAGACAGAAGTGTTGGAGCAAAAAAGAAACAATCGAGAACAAATGTATTGAAACAATCAAAGCAAAAGGATTGTAGATATACGCCCAGAAATAGTTAGGATACCTAGCAAAACAGAATTAACTTACAAATAATTTTTTGATCACCCCTTTATTTCCCCTATTTGAAAAAAAGAGGGGATTTTATTTTTTTTAAAAAATTCCCCCTCTTATTCGAAGAGGGGGTTAGAGGGTGATTTTGTTTATTTATCTATATTTTATTTTCTTTGAATTTACAATTTCTGTGTATTTTTCTTCCATCATTGTAGACTTTGATATGTGTATCTTTCATGTATTCGTATCAAGTATTTGCAATCTGGTGAGCACTTGTATAAGGCCAATTTTTGATATCTTCTATAGCTTCATGATTGATTGGATCAAAAGCCACACAACTTTCTACAAATTCTAGATTGTCTTCTTCGATCTTTTCTGCTTTAAATCTTCACTCAAACACTGGGACTCATCTATTTTCATTTCATTCATTTTTTTTCTTGACATACATAGCATAACTTACTTGCAATTTCCTCATAAAGTCCGATATTTTCATTCATTTTTCTTTGTTTTTTATCACAAAATGGAAGTGTTTTGGCAGTATACAATAAGATGATATCGTAATTTGTGGATATTCCAACAAGTTTGCAATCACATAAAGTATAAATGTCTTATAGTCATTTGAATGTTCAAACAATATATTTCCATTGAAACCTTTGTTGGAAATGAGGTAATATGTATTTTCCAAGAACTCATCACGATAATTAGACATATTTTATCTATTAAGCAGATAAAAATTTTACCAATCATTGATATCATCATATACAATATACAAATATCTTTGTACTATGCAAGAGTAAGCCATTGCCTTATTCTAAAAGTGTGATTTAATTTTGAAAAAAACACATTATTTCAACTTTGGTTATGAAATATGTTTCATAATATTGATTTTCTTGAAAAAATTATTATAATTCATATCACTGAATCAGAATAATTTTATCTGATATTGTAAACAATATGGAAAATGTAGTAATTATATGATCTGGTCCGGCAGGACATACAGCTTCTATTTATACAGCCAAGGCCATGCTCAAACCTTTGATGTATGAATGATTTATGGCATGAGGTATAGCTGCAGGCTGACAGCTCACCACTACCACCATCATTGAGAACTTTCCAGGATTTCCAGATGGTATAGATGGTTTTACTCTCATGAACAACATGAGACAGCAGTCTATTAATTCTGGTACTAGGATAGAGACCAAGACAGTGGACAAAGTAGATTTGTCTTCTTCACCATTTAAAGTATTTGTATGAGAAGACACAATAGAAGCAAAGACTTTGATCATAGCTACTTGAGCAACAGCAAAAAGGATGTGACTTTTATGAGAAGCAAGATTTCGAAGTAGAGGAGTATCTGCATGTGCTATATGTGACGGATGACTTCCAATATTTCGTGACCAACATATCGCAGTGATATGATGAGGCGATGCTGCTATGGAAGAAGCTATACATCTTACACATTTTGCTTCCAAGGTATCTGTGATAGTTCGTAGAGATGAGCTCAGAGCTTCAAAAGTAATGCAAGAGAGAGCCAAATCAAATTCAAAAATAGATTTTCTTCGAAATACAGAAGTAAAAGAAATCTTGTGAGACGATGTCATGACATGACTCAAAATATTTAACAACAAGACGAATGAAGAATCTGTGTTGGAGGTGAAATGACTGTTTTATGCAATATGACACAAACCAAACACAGACTTCTTGGATTGACAATTGGAGCTTGATGAAGCTGGCTATATTATCACAAAACCAGGGACTACCGAAACTTCAGTTCCATGAGTTTTTGCAGCATGAGATGTGCAAGACAAAAAATATCGTCAAGCTATTACATCTGCTGGTACGGGTGCTATGGCAGCACTAGAAGCAGAAAGATATTTACAAAAATAAAAGTGTTACAACGTCTCAGCGATGTAACGCTGAAACGTTTTAACGCTTAAACCTTTTATTATTAAAATTATAATTATGTGAGCAATACACTTAGAATGATCAGAACAATTTAAAAAGGAAGTACTAGAATTTGATGGAGTAGTACTTATCGACTTTTGGGCAGAACGATGTGGTCCTTGTAGAATGCTTTGACCAGTTTTAGAAGAATTAGCTTCAGACAATGAAGGTAAACAAGTAAAAATCATTAAAGCTAATGTAGAAAGTCAAGAAAACGCACCATTGGCTCAAAGTTTTCAAGTAAGCTCTATCCCAGCAGTATTTTTGGTAAACAAAGGTGAGGTAATAAAACCAATTATTGGAGTAAATCCAAAAGATGTCTATCAAAAAGAAATTGATATATTATTAGAATCTTAAAAAAATATTTTTTAAAAAACAAAAACCTTTTTATTTCACCAAACTTTAATTGGATGGTTTGTAAAAAGGTTTTTTTATATTCAAACACTCAACAATTATTTCTTTTTAGTTTTTTTAGCAGTAGCTTTTTTAGCTACAGGCTTTTTGATAGCAGCTTTTTTAGCAACTGGTTTTTTAGCAGGAGCTTTTTTAGCCGCAGGTTTTTTACAAGGCATTTAATATTTTTTATTAAATAAATCTTTAAAAACAAAAGATTCAAACTAGAGATATATAAGATATTTTTTGCAAAAATCAATAGCATAAATGTCAGTTAAGAACAAGCAAAACTTACTATATTTTTTTAAAAATAAATTTTTTATACACTTTTTTATAAATACAATTGTAAAGCCATATTTATCTTTATACCATTTTTTTAAAAAGTTTTCTTTATCTTGAAATTAATCTACGCATTAATAAACATAAAAAGAAACAAAGAGAATTCATACTTTTAATATTAACAAAAAACATGGCAAAAAATTTAGTGATAGTGGAGTCTCCTGCAAAATCTCAGACTATAAAAAAAATACTCGGACCCAACTTTGAAGTGAAAGCCTCATATTGACACGTGGTAGATCTACCACAAAAAAAACTTGGAGTAGATGTACAAAAAAACTTTGAACCAACTTATGAAGTTAGTCCAGACAAGAAAAAAACTATTGCAGAGCTCAAAAAATTTGCCAAAGCAGCAGATCGTGTATGGATTGCAACTGATGAAGATCGTGAGTGAGAAGCTATATGACGACATGTGGCCAATCAATTAAAATTAGATGTAAAAAATACCAAAAGAATTGTATTTCACGAAATTACAAAAAAAGCTATTGAGTGAGCTGTAGCCAATCCAAGGACCATAGATATGAATTTGGTAGATGCTCAGCAAGCTAGGAGAGTACTTGATCGTCTTGTATGATTTGAGCTTTCTCCAGTGCTTTGGAAGAAAATAGCCAGAGGGCTTTCTGCAGGTAGAGTACAATCTGTAGCAGTTCGTCTGATTGTAGAGAGAGAAAGAGAAATAGAAAAGTTTAAGGCAGCCAATTTTTTTAAGACTATTGCTACTTTTAGTGGACAATCAAAAAAAGATTTTCCTGCTACACTAAATACTGATTTCAAATCTCCTGACGAGGTAGAGGAGTTTTTGTGAGATTGTAAAAGTTCAGAATTTCAAATATCAAAAATAGAAACTAAACCATGAAAGAAAACCCCTTCAGCTCCTTTTACTACTTCTACATTACAGCAAGAAGCTAGTAGAAAGCTGTGATTTTCTGTATCTCGTACTATGCAAGTAGCACAAAAATTGTATGAAGCATGACATATCACATATATGAGGACAGATTCTGTAAATCTTTCAAATGATGCTGTCAATGCAGCACAAGCAGAGATTACCTCTCAATATGGAAAAGAATATTCCAATCCTACTAGATATAAATCTAAATCAAAATGAGCGCAAGAAGCTCATGAATGTATCAGACCAACACATATGGAAAATCACAATGCTGGAGTAGATGCATCTCAAAAAAAACTTTACGATTTGATCCGAAAAAGAACTATTGCTTCTCAGATGTCTCCCGCAAAGATAGAAAAAACCAAAGCCACAATAGATATTTCAAATCACAAAAATAAATTTATCGCAGAATGAGAAATGATCAAATTTGATGGTTTTCTCAAAGTATATATTGAGTGAAGAGATGAAGATGATGTGGAAAATGGAGGAATGTTGCCAAAACTTAGTGAATGAGAAATATTGGATATGAAACAAATTGTCAGCACAGAAAGATTTAAAAAGCATCCACCAAGATATACAGAAGCTAGTTTGGTAAAAGAATTAGAAAACAAATGAATTGGGCGTCCATCTACTTATGCTCCCACTATCTCTACTATACAGAGGAGATGATATGTAGTACTTGAAAGTAGGACATGAGAAAAAAGAGATTATACCGAGTTTACACTCAAAAATGACAATATATTACAAGAAATCAAATCTCAAAATACCTGAGTAGAAAAAAACAAACTTTTTCCTACCGATGTGTGAAGGACGGTTACAGATTTTTTGATACAAAATTTTAAATGAATATTGGATTACAATTTTACTGCTTCTGTAGAGGAACAGTTTGATGATATAGCTGCTTGAGATATCAAGCGACAAAAGATGCTTGCAGATTTTTATAGCCCATTTCACGCAGAAGTAGTCAAAGCTGAATGAGCAGAGAGAGCTAGTGGAGAGAGAATGTTGTGAAAAGATCCAAAAACTTGAAAACCCGTAATTACTAGGATAGGTAGATTTGGGCCCTTGGTACAGATATGATCTGCAGAAGATGAAGACAAAAAATTTGCAAATATTCCTGCAGACAAGACAATTGAGAGGATTACATTAGAAGAAGCATTAGACTGTTTTAAATTACCAAGAGAAGTTTGAGATTACAATGGAGAAAAGATCATAGCCGCTATAGGTAGATTTGGTCCATATCTCAAATACAAAAGCATATTTGTATCTATACCAAAAGATTCTGGATTTGATCCAGCATCTATTAGTCTAGAAGACGCTATACCATTGGTTCAAGCAAAATTAGAATTTGAAGCTAATAAATATATTAAAGAGTATATAGAGAAAGATGAAAAGATAGAAGTACTAAACGGAAGATATTGACCCTATATCAAGTACAAAAAGAAAAATTACAAGATACCAAAATGATGAAAAGATGCTACAGATTTGACCCAAAAAGATTGTCTAGAGATTATAAAGTCCCAAGACAAGAAGAAAAAATAATAATTGTAGTCCCCTTTTTAAGGGGAAGTACCCACGAAGTGGGAAGGGGTTTAAGTAAGCAATACTGCCGACTTTAAACCCACCACCCCGAAGTTTCGGGGTCCCCCTCCCTTCAAAAGGGAGGTATTAGTTTTTTTCATAATGCTGACATGCTCAAAGTACGATATGAATATATGTCTGAATCTTATCCTAGATTTGGAGTATACAAGATACAAAAATGACAACAAATACAGCAATCGATTTTGCATGAAAGTTTTTCAAATATCATAGAAAAAAGCGTAGAAGATCAGCCAGATCAGCAAACCTTTTTGTTAGATGAGAGTAGATTTTCGTTTTTTAGATTTGATATTTTTTTGGATTCAAAAGAAAATTTTTCTATACAAGACTTACATGAAGTTACAGAAGAAAAGATGGAGTTTATAGAAAATGAGAAACAGATAAAATGAAAATTCCTCACCACATATATTGATAGTATATTTGTAGATTGAGAAGAAAAATCTTTTGTGATTTGAGAGTCTGGAGATATATTTTTTAGACTATATATCATCTATATTGATACCATATCACTCAATAAACTTAATTCTACATACGGAAAGATTAGAGAAAACAAAAGTATAAAAATACTTCCACAATCTTTTCATACTGTCTTATTTCTTAGAAACAATTTAAAAAGAGACAACTTCTTGTTGCTCTATATTACAGAGTCTTTTGCAAAGGTGATTAAAATCAAAGATAGTTTCTATGATTCTGTGCATGTAATCAACCTAGGTCTAAACTCTCTCAAACAAATGTACAAAGACAACGGAATATCTCAGTGTCGATACAAAGACAACGAAAAAATACAAGAAAATATGCTTGCAGACAATCTTGTGAGAGAGACATTAGAATTTTATTCCAACTTATTTTTTTCTCGATTAGAGGAACAGGGCTGTATATGAAATGACATATTTGTTATATCTCCTGTAGTCAAAAACTGATGTTTTATGGAGATTTTTAACAAAAAATATAGAGAATACACCAACAATTATATAGTACCTTTCCATCATTCTGACAAATTAAAAAACTTTGATTCTCAGCGAGAACCAGATGGAATGGATACACTTATTTATTTAAATCGCGAGCAATCAGATTTATTTGATTAAATATTTCTTCTGTTTCTTGTTGAAAAATCAAAGAAAATATCTAACTATATAGATATTGAAACAATATTTTATTGTACATTTTTATTGTTGCATTGTATTTTATTATTTATCAATTAATTTTGGCAAAAAGAAGATATAGAAAAAAGAAAAAGACAGTAATTCTAAGTAAATACAAACTAGGTATAGCAATGTTTGTGCTATGATGATTATATTTTTTCTCATTGTATCTGGCAAAAGGATCTCCAATTTTTGACGTACTTACAAATTATGCTAGTGTAGTGTTTGGGCAAATATGATTAAATATATTTTTTGGTCTATGTATGTTGGTTTGACTACTCATACTAGCCAAGTGATATTTGATGAATCTACTCATCAAACAATTTGTAGTAGTTATGATACTTGTATCTGGTATTATCAATTTCCCTATAATTGATGGAGATACCAACAAATATCAAAGTTTTGGTGGTTACATATCTTGGCCTCTCATAGAGATACTGGACGCTATGTTTGGAGCCCAAGCTACAGCAGTTAAGACCTTTATTATTATTATATTTATCTGAGTTATAGCTTGGATACTTTATACCTTCAATTTTTCTATACCAAAAATAAATGTAAAATTGGAAAAATATAAAAGATCTAAATCTGCCAAATCAAATAGACAGACAACTAGTTCTATATCACACAAGATTAGTGAAAGTAAAAATTCTTATAATACATGATACACACCAGAAGTTTCTCGTTCCTTTATCAAAAGTATGATAAAGCAAAAAACAGAAGAAAAAATTTATGACAAAAAACCAAGACCACTTATCAAATTTTCTGGAGATAAACCAACTTTTGATATATCACTATTAAAATCAAATATAAATAGTTCTACAAGCATTGATGAAAGATTTCTTATGGAAAAAGCAAAATCTTTACAAAATAAATTGTTAGAATTCAATGTGGCAATTACTATAGAGTGATTTGATCTTTGACCATCTATTGTACAAATTAGAATTAAACCGGAAGCTGGTATAGCTCTCTCCAAGATAGAAGCACTGACAAATGATATTAAGCTTTCTCTAAAATCTAAATCTTTGAGAATAGTAGCACCAATACCAGGTACGGATTCAGTATGAATACAATTGCCAAATCCAAAACCTGATTTGGTTAGGGTTGGCGATATATTAAGTTCTCAAGAATTTCAACAAGATATGAAAAAAAATAACACTAATCTTACTTTGTGAAAACAAATAGATGGTTCAATTATTATAAATTCTTTGGAAAAGATGCCTCATTTATTGGTAGCATGAGCCACTTGATCAGGTAAATCAGTTTGAGTAAACGATTTTATACTTTCTCTAATGTATCAAAACTCTCCATCAGAGCTAAAATTTCTCATGGTAGATCCAAAACAAGTAGAATTAGAGTTATATTCATGACTTCCGTATATGCTTGGTCCTATAGTTTCAGATGCAGACAAAGCCTTAAAGTTACTTAGACGAGCAGTAGATGAAATGGAAAGAAGATATAGCCTACTCAAAGAAAGGAGAGCTAAAAATGTAGAAGAGTACAATGCAAAAGTGATGTGAGAAAAGATGTATCGCATTGTAATAGTTATAGACGAATTAGCAGATATGATGATGCACAAAAATAAAAAAGAAGTAGAAAATGCCATTACTCGTATTGCACAAAAAGCTCGTGCTATATGAATTCACCTAATCGTTGCTACTCAAAGACCATCGGTAAATGTAATTACCGGTCTGATCAAAGCCAACATGCCTACAAGGATTGCATTTGGAGTGGTTTCTGAGATTGATTCAAGGACAATCTTGGGTAGAAAATGAGCTGAAGATTTAGTATGAAGATGAGATATGCTTTATATAGATCCAGGTACCAAACGACCAATTAGGATTCAGGCTCCATTTGTAGAAACTAGCGAGATAGAAAAAGTAGTAAAAACTCTTAAGGATAAATATATGAAATGACTTTCAGAAGATGACGTATACAACCCAGAGATTGTAAAAGCATTGGAAAGCAAGCTAGAAACATCTTGATGATCTTATTCTGGATGATGAGGAGGATCAGATGAAGAACTCATAGAGCAAGCTATACAAGTAATTGCAGAGACAAGGAAAGCATCTGCTACATTGCTACAAAGAAAGCTCAATGTTTGATTTGCTAGAGCAGCCAGGATTATGGACCAACTTGAAGAGAGAGGAATAATTTGACCACAACAATGAGCAAAAGCTAGAGATATATTTATTTAAATATTTATAAAAATTATTAGATCTATAAAATAGATTTATCAAAATAAAAAAATCACTATCCTTTTAGATAGTGATTTCATTATTTGATTTTTTTTATTTCT
>DAOTFU010000003.1:0-45011 GCA_035446765.1 Candidatus Absconditabacterales bacterium | reverse complement strand
ATTTGTAGTCACAGATCATTCTACTATTACATCCATTCCTTCTACATATATGGTAAATGGAGTACCAGGGAAATATTGAGTCAATTGTTTCAATATCAAATCTCCATCTCAATTCACAAAATATATCGATTGATTTGGAACCTTTTTGACAGCAGAATTATATCCAAACAAATCTCAAATTGTTTTGTTGTTTCTTACTTCAAAGTTTTTGTCAACTTCTATAGACAAAGGCTCATATTGATTTTTAAAGTTAGCTACTTGATTTTGTACATCACTATCAAAACCATAATTTTGACCATCCACATCCATAGTATCTTCTATATCAGTGCTATCTATCAATCTATCACCATCCATATCATAAAAATCCTCCAAGAAATCAGCATTTGTAGCTACAGGCTGTATACCAAATGTACTAATTTGCATCATATATGGTCTTGTGAGAGCAAAATTTACTTCACACACTCACTCATACAACCTACCTTCTTGCCAATCTCATTCTACTGGATCACAATATTCATAATTAACTTCTTCCAAGACTAACTTATATTCTCCATATGTTTTATCTTCATTTCAATCCAATACCGAACTTACATTATATACATACCTACCAGATTGTTTATCAAAATCTATACCATACTCTTCTTCAAAGTAATCAAACACATCTCAATCAATCACATCAAAACAAGGAACCGTAAAACTATTTACGTCATCTTCATTTACTTGTTGATTGTTGTCACCATCATACACTACAAAAGTACATTGCATACTATCTTTGTCTATAATAGTTCTAGTTTCGTCTTCATCTATTTCATCACAATCATAGTTATTTTTAACCATTTGTTCATCTCTATCCCACAATCTCCATCGAAATGGAACTATTTCATTTTCCATTACAGAAATGGTTGTATTTACACCAAGACATTGAGGTGCTTGATATACAAACTCATCCGTATCATCTTTTCTAATCCTACAATCTTCACAATAATATCCATCATCTTCATATCTACCAGCATCATATATACCATCTAAATCTAAATGTTCATCTATATCTATTTCTTCATCTTCATCTCATCCAAGATCACACTCTTCTCCATCATCCAAACTACCATCTCCACATACACCATAAAATCATTCATCTACACGTATTTCTTTTTGACAATCATCATTTGTCTCTCATTCTACATAACAAGTTACTTGATATAGATTGTCATCTATATCTCAATTTTCATCAAACTCAAAGTCACAATCATAGCTCAATGAATTTACAGCATTTGCAGTAAAACTATCTCAATTATTACAATCTATAGTGATTTCATCTGCTATCAAACCACTTTCTGCATAACATACAAATTCCATGCTACCATCTCCATCTTCATCAGCAATCACTACACCATATTCAGATTCCAAAGATTCACACATCACATCTTCCTCTTCTTGTTCATAATTTATCATTACATTTACACATTGTTCTCCAGTACCCAAATCAGTTGTATACTCCATACATACTCTATTTGTTATATTTTCTGTCACCAAGACACATTGTCAATTTTGATTTTCACAATATTGACCAGGCAAAAGATTATTGTTTGTCGCATTTGTGTCACAAAGCTCATCTTGAGTTATCAAACCATCTCCACATACCAAAGGTTCATCAATATTTACATCATCTGTATCTAAATTTGAATTGTAAGTCAGATTGGCTACTGGTACAAAATTTACAAAATTCTTTGGTCAAACTATACCAGTCAAAATTATGCTCTGACTAAGTCCAGGAGCTACACTCACTGTCCATGCTGTCAATCAATTATAATTTACAAAACCATTTATATTTGACAAAGACACATTACCTGTGTCCAATATATTACCACTATTTGAGATTACAATTTCCAACTCTACCAAATCGCCTGATATAGCAAGTATATCGGTATCGGTATTTATATTTCTACTAGGATCTGTCAGATTGTTTGCATAAAGTTTGATAGACATCTCTGAAAGCTGCACAATAGTACCAGTCAAAAGATCATTATTATTTGATATATCCAATTCTGTACTAATCGTAGAAACTTGTACATTATTTGTAAATACATCTCATATATTCAAACCACCATTGTATATTCATGTCAAAATTATTTGACCATTTTGTCCAGCAGACAAGTCACCCAAATCCCATGAAACGTTGTTTGTAATTTGATTTGTAGGAGACACAGAACTAGACACAAAAGAAAATACATTGTCCAGTACAGTCTGCAATACTACACCACTGGCTGTAGCAATACCATTGTTTCCATAAGATATTTGGTATGATATTTCATCACCTACTACAGCAGGATCTGTAGACAAAGCACTAACATTTACATATACATCAGCAACTCATTTTACAGTATTTGTACTAGTATCACTATCGTTAGTTGTATCATATTGTGCACTATCTACCAACACAAATGATTGATTATCAAAACTTTGGCCTGCAAATCATATTCCATTTAGATTTCACTCCAACTGTACATTTACAAATCAACCTGGGAAAATATCTCATATATTAAACAAATAATTGTTTGCCAAACCATTGTATATATTTGGTATCTGACTTACTCCATTTACAAGTCAGATATTTGAAAAAGACAAAATATTGTGTGGTCGCACATCTACCAATCTTACACCAGTAGCCAATGCTGAACCAATATTTTTTATCTCAATATTGTAACTCACCAAATCTCAAGTAATTTGTGGTTCATTTGATGTCATAATATTTGTAACCACTATGTCTGATATTGGATCTATAGACACTACACTTGAAGTGTATACGTTTGCACCAAGTGTATCTGTAAATACATTATTTACATTCAAACTAGCAAATGACTGATTTGTCACAATTGCTTGTACTTGAAAACTAAGTGATTCTCCAGAACTTAACGACCAATAAGGGTTAGTTTGTGTACCCAAAGACAAAGCCGGTGAATTGTCAGGAGTTTCACTAGAGTTTTGATACAAAACTCAAGCAGGCAATATCTGAGAAAAAATAGCATCTACTCAAGTATTATTTGATATATTTACATCAAAATTTACTACAGTACCAGAGATAGCAAATTGATTGGATGGACTTACGCCCAAATCAAAATCTGCTGCAAGTACAATTCATGCAAATCATATCAACAAACTTAATGCTATAACATACAATCTTTTCATTTTTCAAACATTTTAATTTTAAATATTATTGAACTTCTCACTCTAATATAATTTGACCAGTCTGACCAGGCAACAATTGACTGTTAAAATTCCAAGTCAAAACAGATCATGTACTCAAATTTACTATATTATTTGGAAACGGTGTAGCAGACACAAAATCTACCATACCAGGCCAATAATCAGTAATTACATAATTATCCAAAATAGTATTTCACATATTTTGATATACTATAGTATAGACAATAGTATCTCCAGAGCTTACTACAGACTTATCAGCAGTTTTTATCAATGATATATCAGCTACAGGTGTAGCAGATACAGCAAAATTATATTGTGCTTGATCTGTATATTCTACACCAAGCTCTTCATATCTCAAATTTACTATATTTGTATAATTAGGATTTACACAAGTCTGACTATCCAGTATAGAACCAGATATATACAAAGTCAAACTATCTCCTGGCAACAAAGTATTAGGATTACTCCACAACAAAGACAAAGGATCTTTTGTAAATCCAACTCCAGTCCAATCTACATAATTGATACAATTACCCGCTGGCCATATATCTTCCAATTCTATATTTGATATAGGATTTGGCCCAAAGTTTTGTACCTCTACCACAAATAATTTATCATCACCAGGTAAGTGATTATTTATATTTGAACTTTTGGTCACGTCAACTATTGATTTGTCTGATCTTTCAGCAGTCACTGAAGATTGTCTCACCTCCAAAGGATTGTGAAAATATATATAAGAATTATTTACGTAAGTATTATAATTGTTACAAACTACTGTATCCATTATTTGACCAGTAATGATTACATATCATGTTTGCCATGCATCCAAGTCAAAACTATTATATTCCAGTGTCCAGATTCCATTTATATCTTGTGATTGCACAAAGTTAGCATTGGAAACTCCATGTATACTTGCACTTACATAATCTACACATATTGGCATTACATCTACTATTTCTACACCTCATGTAGTATCAGCTCCACCATAATTACCAAAATCCAATCTGTATACTATATAATCTCAAGTATTTACAGCTATATTTCATGTAGTAAAATTTGTACTTATGACACCATTGGACATCATTTGTGATTTAATGATTTGTGGATTTGCAGCTAAATTGTATACCACACAATCAAATGCACCAGAAGTAAAGGCACAGTTTGTTGTTTCATTTGCAGAAGCTCAAGTAATCACTTGACCTGTAACATTTACAAATACACTTTGTCCAGGTTGCAAATCAAAACCAGAATATTCAAAAATCCATTCTCAATAAACATTTTGCCACTGACCACTATTGTAAGGTGTACTCAATCATACAATTTCATGAGAAATTAAATCTAAAGATGCTGGCATCAAATCATTGATATATGCATCATAAAAAACTCAATCTCAAGCATTGAATACCTCAATACGATACTGCACAAAATCACCAGGCAACATATTTCATGTAGTCAACAAAGTTTTATTTATCTGTAAATCTCATTGTGTAGGAGCTTCCAATACTGTCAAAGATCCAGTACAAGTAAACGGAACAAAATAAGATGTAGTAGATGACAACTCAAAATCATATTGACCAGTAGATGCAATATTTGGTCACACAAACACAGAGCCTGTAGTATAATATATATTATGAGGCCAACTTCATGCTATACTAGGACTTATGTACATATAAGAAGGCGTAGCAAAACCAGGATCTCAGATTGTCCAAGATATCTCTGCTACTTCACCCAATTCGATAGTGCTAGGATTTACAAAGATTTCACAACCATGCACTATTTGAAAAGATTGTTCACAAGTGGCTATAGGCATAGAAACACCAGTAGCTACAGGACCAGCATAATTGTTTTGTACTACCAATATACCAGTATAAAATCAAGTATTGCTATAAGTATAAGTATAAGGAAAATTAATCGCTCCAGTATAAATAATGTTTGGTACAAAAGACAAAGGTACAGGAGCAGTAGCTTTTGTAGCTATATTAGACTCAGTATTAGACTGAGCAGTGGTCGTATTTGTATTGGAACCAACTGTATTAGAACTATTTGCATTAATATTATTTGAAAGTGGTTGATTGGAAACCAAATTATCTCACAAAAATAGAGAATAATAGGTAGCCCAAGGATTGGTATTGGCATTGAATATTACATCTTCTCAAATCAACTGTACAAGAGGACTTATTTGAAGTGTACAAGAAGGTTCGCTCAATGTACAATCCATGTCACAACCATTACCAAACAATGGTCAATTGTCACATTCTTCATATACTCAAGCACCATTTGGCCAATCTAACTGACCATCTCCACAAATTCATTGTGGCTCTGCTTCTTCTAAAAAAGTATCAGTACAAGTATATGAACCACCAGCATTTGATACAGTCATACTGGCTGTATAGAGACCAGGACTTGGTGGTACTATATTCGCCAAAGTTCACATATAATAATTTACATCATAATTTGGCTGTATATTTGTAGATGGATTAAAATTTATTGTAGCATCATCAAAACTACCCGTAATCAACCAATCAAGCTTATAAGCATTTTGAGTTGGTGAAACTTCTATTTCACAAGTAGGAGCTTGTACTATGTTAATTGCTTGACAAGTATTGCTACATCATCCATTACCCCAACCTTGCTGACTAGGATCTGCTGGATCACATTGCTCACTGAATGTTCAATTATTATAGTTAGTACTTCATGATGGTCTATTAACAATACCATCACCACACCAAAATAATTTATAATTCAAGCATTCAAAACCATGATCATTATTTTGACCATACTCCACATCCACATTTGGACAAGCATTATAATCAGAAACCACACCACCACCAGGATAACAAGTCCAACTATTTTGACCAAAATCTCTATGATAAAACTTACTATTTATTGTATTTGGAGCTCAATCCCAAACCTTTTGATACACAATATTAAAATGTATCTGTGCGTCTATTCTGTTTGGATCGTTATATTTAGGAGTAGATGGTAAGTTAAAAACACAACCATCATAATTCTGTAAAGCCATAGAACCATTTGAATCATTGGCAACTGTTACATTACTAACTCTACTCCAATCATTACAATCAGTTATAATTCAATTATTACGCCACAAATCCACATAAGAATTAACCGAAATCAAAGAATCCAAAGTATTACCAAATTTATCATACGGACTTCTTACTATAGTTGTATTTTGTCAAGTATAATAATAATAAACTTCTACCGATTCTTGAGGATTACATTGGCTATTTAAAGATCATAAATTATTCACAGAAATATTTCATGCTTGCACAACAAACACGAAAGACAAAAGAGTAAATATAAATATAAATAGTTTTTTCATCTTAATAAAATTTCATTTAAAATATTTATGTACCATGGTTTCATCAATGTCACAAACCATCGCCACTATCTCATGCACCAGATGTTGAGTTATCATCAATCACTATATTTTCTCACTCACCAGGACCTGACCAAGGATCATCAGATGGTTCATCTCAAGGATTTGGCTCAGACCAAGGTTTATCTTCGGGTTCAGGTATTTCTTTACCAAAAGCAGATACCAAACTACCTCCAGCAGAATTTTTCCTAGCCCAAGCAAATTCATTGGTTGATTCTACTGTGTTTACATACATACCTGTATGCGAACTTGCTCATATTTTGATATTTCCTCACTCCCAATCTCCACTTATTGAATCAACTACTTCTGCAGGAACATCATCAGTAGGTGTACTGATTTTTATTTTGTTTATTTTTATACCTATAGATTCATTTGCACATTCTCACAAAAGATAGAACACATAATCTAAATCCAAAGTAACTTTTTTCCCATCAATGTCAACTTGTTCTCATCTCAAAAGATTCATCAATTGTTCATCATTCAAAGAGTTCACACCATCAATTTGAGCCACCAAAGATTCTTTCAATATTTCTTTGTGAACTTGACTTTTTTCTAAATTATTCAAAAACCATGTTTGAGTTTTCTCCAAATCAGCTGATTTGATATTTTCCATTACTCCACCCAAAACATTTGTAGATCACATCTGCGTCATAGAAAATCATCTTCACTCATTTCATTGACCCAATCTATAAAAAGCCGTCATACCAAATAAATTATCTTGCCTTTCTCTAGATATATTGTTTTTTGTTTTCAATTTTTCTAAAACCAATCACTTATATTCTGCACCCAATGGATATTCGGCTGCATTATCATATCCAAACAACTTCATATAACCATCTCCATATTTTGGTATCTCTGCATAAGTATCCATATCAATATGATACGAAAAGATTGCTTTAAATCTGTCTATTATCATCACTTTGTCTGACATAGAAAGATCTATCTTTAATTTATTATCATCAAATATTTTACTTCTCAAATCATCAAAAATATCTTCGCTTTTAAATGAATTGTTGTCAGACAATATTTTTACTAATTCATCCATAGCACTATCATAATCTGTCTCATCCAATAAGTTATTTATACCGGCTTCTGCTGCAGCATTCATCAAACTGACATAAGGACCACTTACATTTCAATACTTATCATCCATTTTAGATAATTCATCCTCTATGTCTTCAAAAATCTCATCAAAATTATTGTATTTCTCAAACAAATCTATACCTCCACTAGCGAAATCAATGGTTTCTACACTATAGTTTGTTCCACCAATAGTATCAAAGGTATTGTTGGTGTTATCATCAAGTTTAGCATCAAAATTAATATTTAACGCATCAATTGGATTGGATCTATAATAAAGTTTATAATCTCAATTTTCATACAATATATCCAAAGTACCAAACTCAGGCATAGATAGATATCCGTCAGATAATTCTATATCTGAATGTTTTCCTCACATATCTACATAATGTTTTCCATCCAAATCTTCAAGCTCCAGCATCACTCGACCATTTTCAGCACTTATGCACGATTTGATAGGTTGTTTTATTGTCTCTATTACATCTCATTTATCATCTGTAACTTCTATATCTTTCAAAATACCACTCGATATTTGTTCATTAATTTCTGTACTATCCATATACAAATTGTTTGTATATTTGTACTCTGTAGGATTTCAGTCAAAATCTTGTAGATCAGGTCATACATGTACATCGTCCAATTCAGCTTTTGTATCTCATATTATCAGATCAAATTTTGCACTATTTGTCCTACTATAATCCAACAAAGCTATCTGAGTATTAAGCGGCACTTCCAAGTACTCAACACCATCTTTTCATTCAAAAGTATTGGTATAATCAGCTACACTTGCATCCAAATTTATATTTGCATATCTATAAATCTCTACGGGTATACACAAAGAAGGAGCATTATCACTATATAATCATCCTTCACTCTCTTCTGTATTTTTCTCACTAATTTTTATATTCAAATCAGGTGTATCTATGTTTGGATGAGCTATACTCAATTTAGCATTCAAGTACTCTACAGCTGTACTTGTGATCGCTCATTTCTTATCATAAAACCCATCAACATCTATCTTTTCCATTCATCTACCAGTAGCCAGTTGTGCATAATAATTTGCCAAACTCTCTTCTGTCTCAGTAGCATAAAGATTTTTATACCAAGACACTGTAGCTCACAAATTTGGTATAGGATAAAATCCTGCCAAAAATTGTAAACCCACAGTCACATTTTCCAGATAAGCTCACTTAGCATCCATCATAGCTTGGTTCTTCCACTGCAAAGCATAAGAATCAGCCACATCATGTACTATCTTAGTCAAAATTGGATCATCTTTATCCAAAACTCCATCTATACTAGGAGCAAAATATAATATTCATTCATACAGATTTACGGCTGCACTCCTTATTTCATCTCATTTAGCTTTACCAAATCTCTCAGAAAGTCTTATCTCTATTTCACCTATTACATCATCTCTATTGTTACCAAAATCTACACTATTAAGCAAATCGGCAATCACACCATTTGATCATTTTAGTTGTTCTTTTATATTATCATATTGTCTATTTAGACCATCTATTTTATCTTGTGAAAATCATATTGCTCAACCAAAAGATGGTATAGAACCAATCATTGTAAAGTTGGCTCCTACAACAAAATGTTTTGCAGTTTTCAGTTCTAAATTTTCATCAAGTTGATTTTCATTTATCAATGTTTTTATGCTTGCATTTACTCATATAGGCACAAAAAGATTTTCTTTTGAAGAAATACCAGTGCGTGCTCATATACTTACCTGTGTATTTTTGCTTACTTCATAAGTATCTCACCATGACAATATTATACCAAGAGACTGGTCTTTATTGCCACCGTTGTTTCATACAACATCTGCATATCACAGACTTAAACTAAAACTACCTGCTTTTTCAGTATTCAATGTAAGTCACATACCTCCAGCACCATAATCTATAGCATTATTTCTTACAAAAGCACCATAGACCATTGGCTTCAATACTGCTCTAATTTCAGGGCTATCTTTGAGTCATTGTGACAAAAGTTTATTATATTCTTTTTCAAATACTTCTTCCAAACCTGCTACTTCTACATTATTTGCCATGATCTGTGGCAATACATACATCTCAGAAGCATTTTCACCATACCTATATATATGTTCTATAGGTATAGGACTGTTTACCAAGGTAGACCTAATTTCTGACAGCAATCCTGGATTTTTAGCAAATTCTTCTAAAAGTTCTTTCAAATCTTTTCCTTCCATTTTTTCCAGATCTGCCAACAAAGCAGGTTTGTTTGACTTCACAAGCATTTGTTTTGTAAAGGCTACTATATTTTTCCAAACTTCCTGCTCTCATTCATAGTCCATATATTTTTGATCTACTTTTACACTCTTATATATATTCTTCATTTCCAATCACATCCTCACTCATCTGTCTCCAGAGTCTACTTTACCATCAGTATTGATATCACACAACATCATAATAAATTGTTTTTCTTCCTTTGATCCATACCAAACTTCATCCAAACCATCATTTTCATATTCTATATCAATATTCTCAGAAAGTTTCATAGAATTTACAGCTTGCACTATATCTTGATTTCATTGTCCCATAGATACTACAAAATCAAATACAGCATTATAATATTGATAACCTTCTACATTATCTTCCAATACTATAGGATTATCATTGTCATCCAATTTTTTAGCATCCAAATTTTTTAGATATTTTTGATATTTTACATATAATTTATCTTCCCATTTATTGTCAAAAGACATTGGACTCCCTCATACGCTAGACTTCACTTTTGCAAAAAATAAATCCAAATCTACTTTCTTCACAATCTTTTCCAATTCTTTCAGCTCATCACTTTGTTGGAAACTGACTTCCAATACATTTCCTTTTTTATAATCTTCTTTAAAAATTGATTTCAATGCTTGTCTTTTTTTGTCAGGATCTATAAGTCCCTCTGCTGTTCATATTTGTTCTTTTTGATATATACTCTCAAACAATCATCCAGAATTAGACTCAGAAAATGATTTACCATTTTCATTTTTCAATCATCTCACAAAATAATTTTCCAAAAGTCACATTGCCTTATTGAAGTAGTCACCATTTGTATTTGTCTCATTTTTATATTTCCAATACAACTCTCCAAGTCTTGCTAGTTGTTTTTCATCAGATTTTCTAAAAAGACGATTTTTATCCAATTTTCCAACACTACTCCAATCTACATTTTCCCAATTTACAAAAGACTTGGTAGATTCTCTATTTACTATCTTAAAGGCTTTTGCAATATCTACTTCATAATTATCACTAACAAAAGCCATCAACACTTGTTTTAGATCTTTTAAATCTTTTCTCTCAGACAAACTCGGATTGTTGGTTTCATAGTCTTCTGTGGCTATGCTCATTTCCTCATTTACTCATCATCGACCAAAAAGTCATCTTATGCCTAGTATATTTTTGATAGCTTGTCTATCACTATTCACATTGTTGTTCATTTCCATATTCCCATAAGATTCAGCATTATACTGTATCTCTTGATCTTCTACCAATTGTTCTTTACCAAAATTTTTATCATCTGATATTACCACATTTGATACAGATATTTTTTGAAGATAGTTTGGATCAGACAGATCCACATTATTTTCTTCTCTTACATCAAAGTCTATGATATACCAATTAGAAATTTTTCATTTATCCAATTTTTTCAAAAATTCTTCAGAAGTAATATTTTCTCCATTTATATTTATTGTATAGTTTCATTTGAAATAATCATTTTGCAATCATTCTGACCTTCAACCATTTTTATCTTCACCATTGGCAACATATCCAAGCCAATTTTTTAAATATAACTCTTTGTTTTTTTGTGCAAGTCTTGGTATCAAATACGAGATAACATCCATCCTATCTTTGCTTGGCGCCTCTTCACCATATTTAAGCTTAAATTCTTCTTTCTCTTCTTCATCTTCTATTTTTCCTAATTCTTCTTTCCAATTAAATTCTGTTTGTAAGTCCTCTATTATTTGTGCCAAAATATTAACATCTTCCCACTTACCCTCTAACGAATCTATGATATTTTGATATTCTTGTTCTTTTGTAGTTTTTGTCTTTTCAGTACCATCTCATTTTATATCTATAGATACTGTCTTATCAAAAACTTCTTTTCAATTTTCCATTATCACAAGATCAAAATTATCTTCTCATGCAAAATCAGCTTTATAAACCAATTTTTCTTTACCATCTTCTTTTATCACCTTTAAGTTAGGTTCCACAGAAGATGGAAATACACTAAACATAATACCTCAACTTCAACTATATATTTCCACTTGGTCTCATTTTTCACATCCTTTATATTCTACACCAGTATTGTTCATTACATCTATATTTGTTCCAATTTCTTCATAACTTTCTACAGCAGATCCATTGGCTCCCGCATTAGCACTTGGAGCACTTCATGGTGTATTTTCTGCTGCTTGACCAGCTGATATAGCGGCTTCATTGGCCACTTTAACAGGATTATCTTTTATATATGTTTTCAATGCCTCAAAGGTTTCACTACCAAAAAGTCAATCATCTCAATATACAGGCAAATTATCATATTTATATACGCCAGTAGTTCATATCTGCTCTCATTTCGTACCTCATATTTTTTGTTGCAATTCTTTTACTTTACCTTCTTTCAAAAGTTCAATTATTTTTACTTGTCATTCAAAAGCTTTTCCACTCACAAGTTCAGCAACTTCCTCGGGTTTTATACCATTACGAAAAGCAATATCAATGTCTGTACTTCATATTGTTAGTGTCTCTATTTGTGCACTTGCTTGATTGTTTTGTTGTATCTGCTCTTGTAGATTGCCAAGCTCTATCTCAAAATTCAAAGCTTTTAAATTATTTTCTATATCAGTATTTACAGCTTCGATCTCTTCAATTTTTGATTTTTCTAATATTTGATCAACATCATTATCCAGCCATTCATTAAAACTTTCTTGATACCAATCTTTTTCTATCTCATTGTCTATGTGACTGATACTAGCATTTTTACTATTCAGAAAATCTTGAAAAGATTCCTCAACTTTTTCGTTTATTCTATTCCCAATATCTGGAGTCAACTTTTTGTCTGCAGAATCAAAAACTCATTTAGTCTCAAATTCTGAAATACTCTTGTCTTTTATCAAATCATTTCAACTCATACTTGGCTCAAAAACAATAAAACATTCAAGATAATTCAATTTTAATCAAAAAAACAATATACGCGAAAATTTATATACTATATATATACTTACACCCCCAAAATCACAAAAAGATGATATAGTATGTTTTATATTATCTCATATTTTTTAAAAATGACAAAAAAAATTGAAAAAAAGTATCAAAATTTTTGCAAATTATAAATTTCTAGATAAAATATTATTACACAAATTTATAAACCAAAATGACAAAAAATGACAAAATTCATCAAAAAACAAATCAAAAAAAATCACAAAAAATTAAAAAAATTTATAAATCAAAATCAGATTACATTGTACTTCTCTGCTTGATTTATTACAATGTCTATCTTAACTTTGGCCATATTTTAAAAAATATAAAATAGTACTACGGCAATACAAAATCTAGACTCTACTCAAGTCTAGATTTTTTAAAAAACCAAAAAGATAAAGATGTTTGAGATTGCACTGTCAGACTCAATGAAATTTACTAAAGTTCAATATTAAATAAAACTAAGGCTCCGAACCAATTCGGAGCTTTGTATTTTATAATAAAATATTTCAAGCTGTAAGTATGACTGCAATCTACGAACGAGGGCATTTTTGCTTACTTTTGTTGCTTAATTGTGACAAAAGTAAGCCATAGCGGAGCGTTTTTAACATAAAAAGTATGTTGTCTCCAAAAAAAACACATTGAAAAACACTTTCATATAAATATCAAAACTATACTTTTGCTTACGTAGCTCAGCTGGTAGAGCACTCCCATGGTAAGGGAGAGGTCGGCGGTTCAAGCCCGCTCGTAAGCTACTTTTCACTTTCAACTTTAAACTTTTAACTTTTAACTTTTCACTTTTAACTACATATGTACACACCTAACCAAGAGATATTAAAAAAATATGCAGATGTTTTGGTAAATTTTGCTCTTCGAAGCTGAAAATGAATCAAAAAATGAGATGTAGTTTTTGTCTATATACCAGAATGTGCAAAACCTTTTCTTATACCACTGCAAGAATCAATATTGAAAGCATGATGACATCCTGTCATTAGATATTTACCAGATGGTACTTCAAGACACTTCTATGAAAATGCATCTATGGAACAAATCAAATTCATGCCAAAAGAATTTAAAGAATGAGAAATAAAATCAAAAACTCATCATATATGAATATTGGCAGAAGCAGACAAACATGAGTTGGATGGTATAGACCCAAAAAAAATTATGACAAGAATCAAGGTTAATCAGCCATTTAGAGATCTTATAGACAAAAAAGAAAGAGATAAAAAATTTTCTTGGACAATATGTCTTTACGGTACTCCAGCCATGGCAAAAGAAGTCAATATGAGTCTAGAAGAATATCGAAAACAAATAATTGATGCTTGTTACCTAAACGAAAAAAATCCAGTCAAAAAACGACAAGAAATCAATAAGTTGATTATAGACAAAAAAAATAAACTAGATAAACTAAAGATAGAAAAAATACACATCAAATGAAAAGATGTAGACTTGC
Organism: Candidatus Absconditabacterales bacterium; assembly: GCA_035446765.1. Classification (GTDB taxonomy): domain Bacteria; phylum Patescibacteriota; class Gracilibacteria; order Absconditabacterales; family Absconditicoccaceae; genus JALOAF01. The sequence goes on along the minus strand of DAOTFU010000003.1, from coordinate 30,658 downwards.
ACATAAAAATATGAAAAGATAGATGCCGAAGGGCTGGTAGTGGATGTAATATACCATCTTTTGAGATATTTACTTCCCCAGATTATAGAGAAGTAAATGGACGAATAAAATTTAACCAACCTCTATATAGATACGGTAGTCTCATAAAATGAATAGAGATAGAATTTAAAAATGGAAAAATATCAAAAGCAAAAGCAAAACAAAATGATAAATTATTTCAAGATATGATAAAAATCCCATGAATGAATCAATTGTGAGAATTTAGTCTGACCGATGCAAGGACTTCAAAAATTACAAAATTTATGTGAGAAACATTATATGATGAAAATGTTTGATGAAAATATTGAAATACTCATATAGCATTGTGAAGAGCTTTTGACGAATGTTATATTTGAGATAAATCTAAACTAGATGATACAAAATTTAAAAAATCTATATGATTAAACTCCTCGGCTGAACACGTAGATATTATCTCTACCACAGACAGAACAGTTACTGCTACTTTACAAGACTGAACACAAAAAATCATATACCAAAACTGACAATTTACAATATAATCTTGAAATTTAAAAGGAATCCTTTATAATTAATACTCATTAATCATAAAACTTTAAACTTTAAAATCATTTTAAAATGGCAAGTAGAACAAACAAAAGATGAATAGCTGCTAAAAAAATACAACAACAAAAACAAGCTCAAAAGTTTAAATGACTTAAAAGATTTGAATATCCAAAAAGAAAATTAGACCTAGAAGATGCCAAAGAAATGTGAGTAATATGAGTATACAAAAATCCAAGATGATGAGAATACAATCGATTTATAAAAGGTAGAAAAGTATGTCGAGAAACTAGACTTAGGGTCGATCCAGATGGATACAGATACATAAGGACACCATCTTGATGATCTGAAATGGTACAAGTACCAATATCAGGTTGGCTTAGAACCAAAATGAGAAAAAGCTTAAATACAAAATAAACATAAAATGCTTCTATACAGAAGCGTTTTTAATTTTCACTTGAAATTAAATGAGATTTTTTTATAAAACTACCCAGCAAATATTTTTTTTACTTAGAAAAATATTGTATGCCGGGGTAGCTCAGTGTGTCCACATTGTTGAAAAGACTAAGCGTAGCGAAAGTATTTTGATTACAATGAGGTCATTCCGATGATATGAGTCATCTAAAAGATTGACGAATACAATCGGAAGTAGAGCATACTTCTTGTGTCTTATATGCCGGGGTAGCTCAGTGGTAGAGCAGAGGCCTGAAAAGCCTTGTGTCGGTGGTTCAATCCTGCCTCCCGGCACCATTAAAAAATAATAATTAAAATATGTATTATGTTTACATATTAGAAAGGTCTGATTGAAAGCGATACTATGGAAGCACAACTTCTATAAATAAAAGATTAACACAACATAACAATTGAAGTGTTAAGTCTACCAAACTATATAGACCTTTAAGTTTAATTAAATCTAAATGATTTAAAACAAAAACTGAAGCTGAAACTTTTGAAAAATACCTTAAGTCTTGTAAAAATAAAAATTATATAAAAAAGTTAATAGCTCAGTGGTAGAGACAGTCCCGACAAGTCGGGATGTGTCGGTGGTTCAATCCTGCCTCCCGGCACCATTAATACGGTTCAAAGTTTATTAAGTTCAAAAGTTAAAAGAGATATACTCACTTTCAGCTTTCAACTTTTAACTTTTAACTAATGTGGGCATATAGCTCAGTTGGTTAGAGCGCATCTCTGATAAGGATGAGGTCGGTGGTTCGAGTCCACCTATGCCCACCATTTTGAAAATGTGCAATCTTATAGTGTTTAATGCCAAATATAAATTATGTATTAATACACAATTTCGCATTTCACATTTATAAATTGAATGTCGGGGATTAGCTCAGATGGCTAGAGTGCTTGGTTTGGGACCAAGAGGTCGCGAGTTCGAGTCCCGCATCCCCGAAATTAGATTTAATATCTAAAATAATGATGTATTTCGTTTATGTATTAAAAAGCGAAAGTCACGATTGGATTTATGTGGGTATGACTTCAAATATTCATAGAAGAATTGAAGATCATAATAAAGGTTACAACAAATCAACCAGGCCATATAGACCATTCACATTATTGATGAAAAAAGAATTTGAAGATTCTCTTTCAGCCAGAAAACAAGAAAAGTATTGGAAAAGTGGCATTTGAAAAGAACAGATCAAAAAAGCAGTCGCGAGCCTGTCTACCGACAGGTAGATTCGAGTCCCGCATCCCCGAAATGTAAAACAAAATCAAAAAAAACTGCAAATACAATGATTTCAACCCGAAATTTATTATTTGTGGAGTAAGTTTCCTACCAAAATGATAGTGCACAACCCAATACTGGGTTGTATGTAGACTCTCATGTTTGGAGAAACAGTATTTTTTTTACATTTAGTATTGAAATTAGAAAGTGAATTTGTATATTCACATAACTCACTTTTGTGAAACAACTAATTATTTTACTTAATTATATTAAAATTATGGCTGATAAAGTTCATGTAAATGTTGGTACCATTGGTCACGTAGATCATGGTAAAACTACTCTAACAGCTGCTATTACAGCTGTATCTGCTGCAAAAGGATTTGCTAAAGTACAAAACTATGCAGATATCGACAATGCACCAGAAGAAAAAGCAAGAGGTATTACAATTAATACTAGACACGTTGAATACGAAACAGAGACTAGACACTATGCTCATATCGATTGTCCAGGACATGCCGATTATGTTAAAAACATGATTGTAGGTGCTGCACAAATGGATGGAGCTATATTGGTAGTTGCTGGTACAGACGGACCCATGCCTCAAACAAGAGAACATATCTTGTTGGCACATCAAGTAAACGTTCCTAAAATCGTAGTTTTCTTGAATAAATGTGATATGGTAGATGATCCTGATATGCTAGACTTAGTAGAAGAAGAAATTAGAGATCTTTTGACTCAAAATGAATTTGATGGAGCTAACACTCCTATTATTAGAGGTTCTGCTCTTAAGGCTACAGAAAATCCTTGAGATCCAGAAACAGCAAAACCAATAGAAGATTTATTAAATGCTTTGGATACTTATATCCCTGTACCAGAAAGAGATACAGACAAAGATTTCTTGATGCCAGTAGAAGATGTATTCTCTATTAAAGGAAGAGGTACTGTTGCTACAGGAAGAATAGAAAGAGGTGTTATCAATTTAAACGACGAAGTTGAATTGTTAGGTCTTGGTAAAGATTCTAAAAAAACTGCAGTTACTGGGGTTGAAATGTTCCACAAATCATTTAATACAGCTGAAGCTGGTATGAATGTTGGACTATTGTTGAGATGAATAGACAAAGAAGAAATCGAAAGATGACAAGTTCTGTGTAAACCTGGTACAGTAAAAACAAACAACAAATTTGAAGCTGAAGTATATGTATTAAAAAAAGAAGAAGGTGGTAGACATACTCCATTTATGTCATGATATAGACCACAATTCTTCCTTAGAACTACAGATGTAACTGGTTCTATCGCATTAAAATCAGGTACAGAAATGATTATGCCTGGTGACAATGCAAAAATAGATGTTGAATTGATCTATCCAGTTGCTATGGAAGAAGGTTTAAGATTTGCGATTAGAGAAGGTGGTAGAACTGTTGGTGCTGGAGTAATCACAAAAATAAGTTAAATCAAACAAAGATAAACATTGTGAAATTTAAATTCACAATGTTTAATCTAATTTTAAATTTAAAAAAAGTTTGTTCTCATGGCTACAAAAAAAGAATTAACACCAAAATTAAGAATAAAACTAAAAAGTTATGATGTAAAAATGCTTGAATCTTCAGTAAGCAAGGTTGTTGGTTTATTAATAAAATCTTGAGCTGAAATAAAGTGACCAATCCCTCTACCAAAAAAGAGGAAACTTTATACGGTATTGAGATCAAACTTTAAATTTAAAGATTCTAGAGAACAATTCGAAAGAATGACTTATTCTAGAATGATCGACGTAACTAAAACTTGACCAAAAACCATGGAAAATTTACAAAACCTATCTATTCCAGTTGGTGTACTAGTGGACATAAAAGTATTTTAAGTTAAATTAAGTAATAAAAAATATTTTCTATTTGACCTTAATACACCTTCCTTTTAGTTAAAGTATAAAATATATAGATGAACAAAGCATGATTAATTGTCTCAAAAAAAGAAATGACAAAAATATGGCAAAATGGTAAATTTGTACCAGTAACTATAGTACAAATACATCCTCAAGAAATCATCAGATTTAAGACTGAAGAAAAGGATGGCTATCTTGCTGCTGTTGTTTGAGTAGACAAAAAAGAATTAAAAAAAGATAGATGACAAAAAACACAATATTCTAAAACTATTGAATTTAGAAATATTGATGAAAATTTTGTTAATGAATACAAAACATGAACAAACATGGATATTAATCTATTGGAAGGTGTAAAAATGGTCAACATACAAGGTATATCAAAAGGTAAAGGTTTCCAATGAGTTATGAAAAGATTTCACGCAAAATGAGGTCCAAAAACTCATGGTTCTAAATTCCACAGACAAATATGATCACTTTGAAATAGAAAACCTAGAAGAGTACAAAAAGGACACCCTCATGCTGGTAGAATGTGAGGAGAACAAATTACATTAAAAAATATAAAAATAATAGACAAAATAAACAATAAAGACGAACAGTTATTATTATTAAAATGATCAATACCTGGTTCATACAACTGATTTATCAAGCTATTCGCTTAATTATCAACTCATTTATTTGTGTAGAAAATAAAAAAAATGTGATATAATGTAGATATATATGATAAAACATGAAAAGTTGTCTCTAATATAAAATTAAACGACGCAATCTTTTCTGATGACAAAATAAATCAAAATTTAATACATGAATATTATTTGTTACAAACAAGTAATACTCGCAATCCTATAGCACATACAAAAACTAGATGAGAAGTTGCTGGATCTGGTAAAAAACTATATAGACAAAAATGAACAGATAACGCAAGAGTTGGTGACAGAAGATCACCTATCAGAGTATGATGAGGTGCAGCTTTTGGACCTAGAAAAGAAAGAAATTATATAAAATCAATGAATAAAAAAGCTAGAAACTTAGCACTAAACTGATTAATTACACTTAACGCAAAAGAAAAAAACATATTATGAATAAAGGATTTTGATATGAAAGAACCAAAAACTAAACAAGCAATTGAAATACTAAAAAATATATGAATCGACCAACAAAAGGTATTATTCGTACTCAACGAAAAAAATATCAACTTAATAAAGTCATTTAGAAACATAAATAATGTAAAATATTTGTTGGCTGACTACTTAAATCCAAAAGATTTATTGGAATACAACAAAATATTGTTCGTAGAATCAGCTTTAAATAAAATAAACACAAAATAAAACTTTTAACTTTTTGACCTTAAACTATCAAGATGACATATAGAGCTAAACTACAAAGGAGAGCGATAAAAAACAAAGAAACAAAGGCACTTACAAAATTCTCTCCATATGATATAATATTGTGACCAAGTATAACAGAAAAAACATATAAACAACAAGAAAATTACAACAAATATTTCTTTAAGGTACACAAAGACGCAAACAAAAATGATGTAAAAGAAGCGATCAAGTATATATACAATGTTACACCTATAAAAGTAAATATTATAAATGTAGTTTTCAAGTGAAGAATGCAAAGAAAATTGGTAAGAAAAGCTCACAAAAAAGCTATAGTTACACTCAACAAAAAAGACAAAATAGAAATTGGTATATAAAAAATAGAATTATAATTGTACATTTTAAATTGTAAATTAAGCGTAATGGCTGTAAAAACATATAAACCATATACACCATCAAGAAGATTCATGGTATGATACGATTTTAGTGATATTACTACTAAAAAACCTGAAAAATCACTAACTAAATTTTTGGGTAAAACTGGTGGTAGAAATAATCAATGAAGAACTACATCTAGATTCAAATGAGGTGGACACAAAAGATTATATAGAATGATAGATTTTAGAGGATATGATAAATGTGATATTCCTTCTAAAGTAGTATCTATAGAATATGATCCATATAGAACATGCAGAATAGCATTGTTAAACTATAATGATGGTGAAAAAAGATATGTATTGGCATGGAAATGAATAAAAGTTTGAGAAACTGTAATGAATGGTGAAAAATCTGAAATAAAAGCATGAAATAGGAAACAACTGAAACACATACCAGAAGGTATAAATGTATTCAATTTAGAAGTTACTCCTATTACAAAAGGTAAGCTGATAAAGTCTGCTGGTACTTATGCAACTATTGCGTGAAAAGATGAAGCACAAGAATTAGTATTCATCAAATTGCCATCTGGAGAGGTGAGAAAATTTAATGAAAACTGTCGAGCTACTATATGAGAAATATGAAATGAACAACACAAAAATATCGTTATATGAAAGGCAGGAAGGCAAAGACGAAAAGGTAGAAAACCTAGGGTATTGTGAATAAACATGAATCCTGTAGATCACCCACACGGATGATGAGAAGCTCACTCACCTATTGGTTCTAAAAAATGACCTAGATCTTTCTCTGGTAAAACAGTAACACCAGGTATTAAAACAAGAAGAAAAAAGAAATGGTCAGATAAATTTATTGTATCAAAAAGAACAAAATAATATAATTGTACATTGTACATTTTAAATTGTAAATTTAAGTCGTAATGGCTAGATCACTAAAAAAATGATTCTATGTAAACGAAAAGCTTCTGATAAAAGTAAAGAAAATGTCAGAATCTTGAGATAAAAAAGTAATAAAAGTTTGGGATAGAGCATGTCAAATAGTTCCAGATATGATATGATTTACTTTTGCGGTACACAATTGAAAACAATTTGTAAGCGTATATGTCACAGAAGACATGATATGACACAGACTGTGAGAATTCGTACCTACAAGAACATTCAGATGACATCCTTTTTAATCTCTTTTATCGATTTTAATAATTTAAATTTGTAGAGAATGAGTAACGAAAATATGACAGCTATATTAAAATATGCTACAATATCTGATAAAAAGATATTGCTAGTATCAAAACTTGTAAAATGAAAAAATATACAAGAAGCTTTTGATATTTTGGAAAATATACCAAAAAAGGCTGCTAAAATATTGATAAAAGTAATTAAATCTGCTGTATCAAACGCTGTAAACAATGGAAAACAAAAAGCTAGCAGTTTATATATAGACAAGATAGAAGTAAGTAAATGACCAAAAATAAAAAGAATTAGATTTACATCTAGATCTAGGATAAGTCATTACGAGAAATACAGATCTTTTATAAAAGTTGTTTTAAATACTAAGTAATTAATTTAATGTGACAAAAAGTACACCCTATAGGAATGAGAGTATGAATCATGAAATCTCGACCATCAGAATGGTTTGCAAAAAACCAACAACAATGAGCAGATTTTTTTGTTGAAGATATAAAAATTAGAAACTTTATAGAAAAAAAATATCCAAAAACTGGAATCGCTAAAATTATAATAAGAAAAACAACAAAAGAAGGTGAGTTGATTATATTCACAAGTAAAGTGGGTGTATTGATGGGTAAAAATTGAGAAAATATTAAAAAACTAGAAAACGAAATAATCAAAAAATTTAAAAAATCATTTAAAATAACAGTAAAAGAAGTAAGAGTACCAGAATATTCAGCAAAAATTATGGCCGAATTTATAGCAAGTCAACTGGAAAACAGGATGCCTTATAGAAAGGTAGCAAAAAATGTTTTACAAAAAGTAATGCAAAAATGAGCAACATGAATAAAAATTCAAATATGATGAAGATTAAATGGTGCAGAAATAGCTAGAACTGAAAAATTTATAGATGGTAGAGTATCTCTACAAACCTTTAGATCAGATATTGATTATCATTATATCCAAGCTATGACAAAATACTGAGTATTATGAGTAAAAGTATGGATAGAGAAAGGTACTCTATACAACAAAAAAAAGAAATCTGTAAAAAAAACAATACAATTATAAAATTTATTTAAGCAAAACTAAATTAAAATGTTATTAACTCCTAAAAGACGAAAACATAGAAAACAAATGATACCTTCTTTAAAAGGGAAAAGTACTAGATGAAGTACTGTAGCTTTTGGAGAATATGGATTAAAAGCAATTAGTAGTGAATATGTATCAAATAGACAACTAGAAGCTGCCAGAAAAGTAATTGTTAGACATACTAGAAAAGTATGAAAAATACGATTTAGAGTATTCCCAGATGTACCATTTACAAAAATGGGGCTAGAAATGCCAATGGGAAAAGGAAAAGGAGATGTTGATATATACAAAGCACCAGTTAGAAAATGAAAAATAATATGTGAAGTAAGTGGTCTAGACAAAGAGCAAGCACAAAAAGTACTAATGAGTGCTTCAAAAAAATTACCACTAAAAGCAAGAGTTGTGGCAAAATGAGAAATGCAATAAAATTGTTTATTTAATTTAAAAAAATACTCAAATGAAAGGTAAATGAGCTTATATGGATAAAATAAGAGAAAAAACAATCAAAGAATTGATTGTAGAAAGAAACAAAATGAAAAAAGACTTATACAATTTAAAAATGAAAAATACTATAAGAGGCCTAAAAGAAACTCATAAAATTTGAGATGTTAGGATAAAAATAGCTAGAATAAATACAGTTTTAAAATCTAAAATAAAAGAGAACTATGGCAATAATATGAAATAAAAGCATAAAAGAGCTTATATGAGAAGTTATCAATGATAAATGAGACAAAACTCGTACTGTACTGGTAAAGTCAGTAAGAATTCATCCTATATACAAAAAAAGATTTATAGTATCTAAAAAATATTATATTCATGATGAAAAAAATGAATCTAAAATAGGAGATAAAGTAAAATTTAGAGAATGTAAACCTCTAAGTAAAAATAAAAGACGAAAGTTAATAGAAATAATCTAATAAATTATTTTATAGTTTAAAAAAATCTATTATGTTAAAAAATGAATCAGTCATAAATATTGCTGATAATACATGAGCAAAAAAGGCTAAAATAATCAGAATCTTAAAAGGTTCTACTGGAAAAACTGCTACAGTTTGAGATAGCGTAGTTGTTGCTGTAAAAGATGCCATGCCAAACGGTAGCGCAAAAAAATGAATGGTAACACAAGCTATTATAGTAAGAGTAAAAAAAGAAATACCTAGAAAAGATGGTAGCTACATAAGATTTGAAGACAACGCAGCAATATTAATGACAAAAAATGAAAAATGAGAAATGAGTCCTATATGAAAAAGAATATTTGGTCCTGTGGCCAAAGAACTAAGAGAATTGTGATATAGAAATATTACAAATATGGCTGAAGAAGTATTGTAAAATATATTTACGTTTTAAGTTTAATTTGATATTATGAAAAAATTAAGAAAATGAGATCCTGTGATCGTTATATCTGGTAAATACAAATGAAAAACATCAACTATCGAAAAAGTTGACTGAGATTCTGTAATAGTAAAAGATGTAAATGTAGCAAAAAAAGCTGTAAAAGGACAATGATTTATCAAAAAAACACTACCTATACACATATCAAATATAATGTATTATCTAAACAAAGAAAAACAAGCTACTAAAATAATTATAGAAACAAAAAAAGATGGAAAGAAAATCAGAAAAGCAAAAAAATGAAACATTGAAATAAAATAAACTTTTAACTTACAACTAAAGTATTATGTCTAAAGAATACAAAGAAAATCTAAAAAAGAAACTAGATATAAAAAATGTTAATGCTGTACCCAATATAGATTCTGTAGTAATAACTATGTGAATATGATCAATGGTTACTAGAAAATGACACAAAGATTTTGAAGAATTTGAAAAAAATCTAATACAAATCACAGGACAAAAACCACGTATTATAAAAGCAAAACAATCTATATCAAACTTCAAATTAAGAGAGGGTATGCCAGTAATGCTACAATCAACAATTAGAAAAACCAAAGCAATAGACTTCTTAGATAGATTTTACAAATTAGTATTACCTAGAGTAAGAGATTTCGATGGTATAAGTACAAGATGATTTGATAATCAATGAAATTTAAGTCTAGGTATAAAAAATTATAATATATTCCCAGAACTTTGAGTAGATGATGTTACCATACCAATGGGTATTGGTATCACCATAGTAACAACATCAAACAAAAAAGAAGAATCACAAACATTATTAGAAGAACTATGATTTGTATTTAAATAAAAATTTATCTGTTAAAAATAAATTAATGGCTAGAGCAGCTTTAAAAGCAAAACAATGGAAGTTATACGAACAAAAATTCATTCAAAAGAAAGAAATGAAATGAGTTAAATATTACAATAGATGTAGACTTTGTGGAAGATCAAAATGATTTATAAGAGATTTTGGTATCTGTAGAGTTTGTCTTAGAAAATATGCTAGAGAATGAAAAATAATGTGACTAAGAAAAGCTAGTTGGTAATAAATATTATACTATTATTACAACTTTAACTTTTAACTTTTAACTTTGAACTAAATATAATGAGTTATGTAAATGCGCCAATTCATGATCTACTAATTAGAATCAAGAATGCATATATGGCAAGAAAAACCAATGTAAAATGAATAACATTTTCAAATTTTAAAGTAAATATTTTGGATTTGTTGAAAAAATATAAGTTTATAAAGGATTTTGAAATATCTGAAGAAAACAACAAAAAGAGCATAAATATTATGTTAAAGGTTGTTGAAAACCCAGTAAATGATATACCGGAAATAAAATTCTACTCAAAACCATCAAGACCATGGTATATAAGTTACAAAAACTTACGTGTAGTAGCTGGATGAAGAGGTATAGGTATTATATCTACAAACCAATGACTAATGGCTTCTCACGAAGCAAAACAAAAAAAATTATGATGAGAATTAATTGCAGAAATATATTAAAAATAGTGAAAAGTGAATAGTGAAAAATTAATAGTTTCGGTACTTTATACAACACCTTAACTCTTCACTCTTAACTTTTAACTTTTAACTACTTAAATTAAGAGTATTATGTCTAAAATTTGAAAGAAACCAATAACTATTCCAGAAGGAGTAGAAGTAACTATAGAAAATAATATAGTAAAAGTAAAATGACCAAAATGAGAATTATCTGAAAAGATATTAGATTGCGTAAAAATTAAAAAAGAAGATAATGAAATAATTACATCTATAAAAAATGAAGATAACAAACAATTTCGAGGATTGTCTAGGACTCTAATTGCAAATATGATAGAATGAGTGACAAATGCTTACGAAAAAAAGTTGATGATTATGTGAGTTGGTTATTGAGCTCAGCTACAATGAAATAAATTAGTGCTTTCACTTGGTTTATCACACAAAGTAAATTATGATGTGCCAACTGAAATAAAAATACAATCAGAACAAGATCCAAAATGAAATACAATACTAACTCTCACCAGTATAGACAAACAACTTTTGTGAGAAGTAGCCGCAAAAATTAGAGCTTACAGAAAACCAGAACCTTACAAGGGTAAGGGTATAAGATATATAGATGAGGTTGTAAAACTGAAAGCCGGTAAATCAGCCAAATAAATTGTACATTTTAAATTTTAAATCGTAGATTATGTCTCATTTAACAAACAAGTTAAAAGAAAAAGCAAAAAAATATCTAAGAAGAAAAGCAAGAGTAAACAAGAATATAAAATCACAAAAACCCAAAAATAGATTGATCATAAATAAATCTAATCTATATATATCATGACAACTTATAGATATTGATTGAAAAGTGATAGCTCTTACAAACGACAAAAAAGCAAAAGGAAAGACTAAGACAGAAAAGGCTTTTACGGCATGAGAAGAGTTTGCAAAAACACTTAAAACCAAAAAAATATCACAAATTACATTTGATAGAAACTGATACTTGTATCACGGTAGAATCAAAGCATTTGCTGATGGTTTAAGAAAATGAGGTATAAAATTATAAAAATATTTACTTATGTAATAATCTTTTAATGCAAAGAGGTAAAGATAAAACAAAAAAAGAGTTTGAAGAACTGCTTTTAGAAGTAAGAAGAGTAACTAGAGTAACTACTGGTGGAAGAAGAATGTCTTTCAGGGCTACTGTTTTGGTGTGAAACAAAAAATGAAAAATAGGTATAGGTCTATCAAAAGGACCAGATGTAACATCTGCTGTAAAAAAAGCAGCTAATGAAGCATACAAAAACATGTTTATAGTACCTATTACAAAAGCAAAAACAGTTCCTTATATGATCACAAACAAATATAAGGCTTGTGTTGTAAAATTATTACCTGCTACACAAGGTACTTGACTTAAAGCTTGATCTTCTGTAAGATCTGTTTTAGATCTAGCTGGTTATGAAAATATTTTATCAAAAATTATATGATCAAACAATAAACTAAACAATGCTCTAGCTACAATAAAAGCATTGTCTAAATATAAACATGCAGACTACTTTACTTCTTTGGAAGATAAAAAAGAATCAGAAGATAAAGAAGACAAAAAAGTAGAAAAGGAAGCAGAGTGAAAAAAGGTAGAAAAAAAACCCGCTGCGAAAAAGAAAACTACAACTACCAAAAAGCCAGCTACTAAAAAAACTACAACTACCAAAAAACCGACAGCCAAAAAAACTACAAAAAAAGAAGATAAATAGAGTTTTACATAAAAATTTAAAAATCAAATGAAATTATTTGAAATCAAAAAAAGTACATGACTCAAAAAGAAAGCAAATAGAATATGAAGAGGTAATGCCACAAAAGGAAACTACTCTGGTAAAGGTCTAAAATGACAAAAAGCTAGAAGTGGATATTCTGCAAAACCATATTTTGAAGGTGGACAAACTTCAGTAGTACAAAGATTACCTAAAATGAGATGATTTAAGAGATACTATAAGCTTGTAGACAATTATTATGTAGTAAATCTATGAAACTTAGAAAAAGATGAAAGAGTCACAAAAGATATGGAAATCACAAAGTTTAAATTGAAAGAATTATGATATATCAAAAAAGAAAAAAATCTAGTAAAAATACTTGGTAATTGAAAGCTAACAAAAAAATTAAGCTTCAAATGAATAGAAAAGTTTTCAAAAACAGCAACTGAAAAAATTGAAAAAGCATGAGCTAAAATAAATTAATTTTATGAATAAAAATTTATAATGCAGGCAATTCAAAAAAAACTAAAGACTATAACAGGCAACAAATGATTGATGAAAAAAATCATATTTACTTTAGTTATTTTGGCTATATACAGACTATTGGTTCACATACCAGTACCATTTGTAGACATAAATATACTAATGAATCAAGTGTGAGATATTAGCAATTCATGACTATGATATTTTGTAATGATGCTATGATGATCTTTAGAAAACTTTTCTTTGATAGCAATTGGACTAGCTCCATTTATTAATGCATCAATTATTATGCAATTATTAGGTTCTGTAGTACCAAAACTAGAAGAACTATCAGAACAATGAGAAGCATGACAACAAAAAATTCAACAAATAACAAGATATCTTACTGTACCTTTAGCATTTTTACAATGAATAGGTATGGTATTTTTTATCAATTACTTACTTGGAGGTAACGTAATTAGTACAGCTTTACCAACTCTATTATTAGCCGCTATCACAATGACTGTATGATGAGTATTGTTGATGCGATTGTGAGAATTAATCACAGAAAAATGAGTATCAAATGGTATCTCAATATTGATTTTCTCATCAATAGTTGCAGGTATTACACAAAGTGTATATGGAAGCTTTTCAGGTACTTCAAACATATTATGAATGCTTATATTTATGCTAGTAATAGTATTAGGTCTTATAATACTTTCAATATTTATACTAAAATCTACAAAAGAAATACCAATAATATATGCTAGAAAAGGTAAAGTACAAGAAAGTTCTATATTACCATTGCCTATGAATCCTGTATGAATGATACCAATTATCTTTGCGATTGCCTTTGTATCATTTCCTTACTTGATATCAAAGATGGTCGTACAATTTCAACCAATGAACGCAAAACTAGTATCATTCGCCAACCGAGTAGAAGCAAACCTAAATATCTATTCTCAACAACCATGAGGACTGGCAATACTCTTCTATTTTATACTTATAATACTATTTACATTCTTTTATACACTTATTGTATTCAGCCCAGAAAAAATGGCTGATAGCGTACAAAAAAGAGGTGGATTTGTACCTGGTATAAGACCATGAAAAGAAACATCTAAATATATCAACAAGATATTGATGCATCTTTGTCTACGATGAGGTACATGACTAGCCTTGATCGGTATATATAGTTATGTATTGAGCTACATACCATTTATACAAAACTTGGTACAAAGTCTATGATCATTACCAGTAGTAGTGACTTGATCTTGAGTAATTATTATAGTATGAGTAGTACAAGATATCATAAGCAAAGTAGAGACAGAACTTATCATGCAAAAATATGAAAAATACGATGCAAATACCGTAAACAAATCACTAAGAGACTTATAATCAACGATTCAAATATAATACAAAAAGTGGCTTTTAGCCACTTTTTTACAATAAAGAAAAATAACTGTCTCCAGTTATTTTTCACCCTACGTTCGTTAGTTCGTTCGATTGTGGTATTTAAACTTACTAACTTAATTAGTAAAAGTGCATTACACACTTTAACAATCAAAATATAATATTTTTGTCACCTATTGCAAGTTTTTTTTAAAAATTAACTTTTAACTACAATATTGCAGATTTTACCTGGTATATAAATCACTTTGATTATATCTCATTGCATATATTTTTGCATCTTGTCATCAGATTGTACCAATTCCAATACCTTTGTTTCATCTTCATTTGGAGCTACATCTATAGTTCACCTAACCTTACCATTAAATTGTATAGCCATCTTTATAGTGTCTTGTACCAAATATTTCTCATCATACTTAGGCCACAAATCTTGGTTAAATAAGCTAAATTCACCTCATATCTTCTCCCAAAACTCCTCCGCCAAATGAGGCGCAAATGGTGCCAATATCAAGATGAGCTTTTCAAAAGTATCTTTGGATATCTTTTCTACTGCAGACAATTTATTTACCAATATCATCATCTGAGATATGGCGGTATTAAAACCAAACCTATCTATATCTTCTGTCACTTTTTTGATTGTCTGGTGAAGTGCATTCAATACTTTTTTATCATCTTGGATATTTAAATCTATTTTATCATACAAATTAACTACTTTATCAAGAAATTTCTTTACTCACTTCACACCATTTGTATTCCATGCTACAGCCTGATCAAAAGGTCACATAAACATCTCATAAACCCTCAATGTATCGGAACCAAATTCATTTATTATATCATCTGGATTGATTACATTTCATCGTCTTTTGGACATTTTACGCCCGTCTTCAGCCATTATGAGTCATACATGTTGATATCTTTTAAATGGCTCACCCACAGACACAATTCACAGATCTTGTAAGAACTTATGCCAAAATCTAGCATATATCATATGCCTTGTAATATGCTCAGCTCCTCATACATATACATCCACAGGATGCCAAAACCTTTCTTTTTCTGGAGAAACTAATTCATTTTGATTATCTGGATCCATATACCTTATCCAGTACCAAGACGAACCAGCCCAGCCAGGCATTGTATTTGATTCTCTCTTTGCCATTCATCCACATTTTGAACACTTTACATTGATTCGTTCATCGATAGTAGCCAAAGGACCCTCTTCAGTACCAGTAGGCTCATAATTTTCTACATCTGGTAGTTCTAAAGGAAGATCTTTTTCTTCCAATGGTACTACACCACATTTGTCACAATGTACCATAGGTATTGGCTCTCCCCAATATCTTTGACGAGAAAATACTCGATCTTGAAGTCTATAATTTATCTTTTTTCATCCAATTCATTCCTTTTGAAGCCATCCTTGCATCTTTTCTATAGCATCATCAGATTCTAATCCAGTAAACTCTCAAGAGTCTACAAGAGTTCATTTTTCAATTAATATTTTAATATCTCAATCATACTCTATTTTTAATAAATCTTCAACGAAACCTCTATTATGTTTTATACAAAAAGTATTTTTTTCATCATCTAATCATAGCTCAGGTCAAATGTTTTGTCTAAAAAAACTATTATCTGCCTTATTATAAATCGTATCTTCATTACAAGTATATAAGCATGGATTTTCAGATACAACAGTATCATTCACTTTTGTTCAAATTATGCTAGTAGTAATTTTTATATTATATTTTCTCGCAAATTCAAAATCTCTTTCATCATGAGCAGGTACAGCCATTACTACACCAGTCCCATAATTTGCTAATACATAATCTCCTACATATACAGGTATTTTTTTCTCATTAAAAGGATTGATAGCATATGCACCAGTAAATACTCAAGACTTATCTTTTTGTAATTCAGTCCTTTCCAATTGTGTCTTGTGTTTTGCTGCTTCTTTATATTCTTCTACTTTTTGTTTATTTTCTGGTGTTGTAATTTTATCTACCAAATCATGCTCTGGAGCCATTACTACAAAACTCATACCAAATACCGTATCTACCCTAGTAGTATAAACCTCAAAACTATCATCAAAACCATCTAATTTCATCTCAAACTGAGTTCATTCTGATTTTCCTATCCAGTTCTTTTGCTGCTCTCTAGCTGAATCTGTCCATTCTGGTAATTGATCCAATCATTCAAGCAATCTTTCAGCATATTTGGTAATTCTAATAACTCGCTGTCTCATAAGTCTTTGTTCCACCATAGTACCACATCTTTCACACGTACCATCACTACTTAAGTCCTCATTAGCCAATCATGTCATACACTTTGGACATCGATTGATTGGTTTGTAGTCCATATATGCCAATCTTTGACTATCCAAAAATTCCTCTTTGCTTATTCCATCAGGAACTTTCACATCTCAGTTTTCAATTTTGATTTCCAAATTCTCAACAGAATCAGCCTTCTTTGTCTTTTCATCATAATAATGATCATATAACTTAAGAAAAACTTGCTGTGTTCGCTTAAAATATTTTGGATCTGCAGTATTTACTTCTCTATCTCGATCATATGTACAACCAAACATTTCCATTTGTTTTTTGTAGGTTTCAATATTTTGGGCTGCTGCTATTTGTGGTTTCATTTTGTTTTTGATAGCATATTGTTCTGTTCAAAGTCAAAAAGTATCAAATCCCATAGGATGAAGAACTTTTTTTCACATCAACATATGCTTACGAGCTATCACATCAGTCGCAATATATCATTTTGGATGTCAAACATGCAATCCAGCTCAAGATGGATAAGGAAACATATCCAATATATAAAATTTTTCTTTTTCTTGATCTTCTGCTACTTTATACACACCCTCTTCAGATCGTTTTTTTTGTCGTTTTTTACCAATCTCTACAAAGTCCATTTTCTACAAAAATTTATATAAATAAATACAAGTAGACACAAACAATAAAATATTTTTTTACCAATCAAAAACAAGCAAAAATAAAAATAAATAGACTAAAAAACAAAAAAACTTAGACAAAATTTGACAGGGAAATTTTTGTGACTATAATATACCTACAAATAAAAATCATACCAACAAAAAAATTCTATAAAGATAGAATCAAAACTTTAAAAAAGACCTCAGCATTCGGGGTCTTTTTCTTCTTGATAAAGAATAAAACTTGTGTATTATGACAAATATATTTTACAAAATACAAACAATATAAAATGAATCTAAAAGTATATAGCTCAGAAAAATTTGAAAGAAACAAATTGTGGTACATTATTTTTGCAAGTATTTTTATAATTATTTTTCTAGTATCTATACTATACAAAAATATAGTATGAGCTATATTGATGTTTTTTTTGCTATGATGATACCTATATTATGGCATAATAAATAATAACGAAATTATGATGAAAATAACAGATGAATGAATAATTATATGAGACAAATTAAGAAACCGATGAGAATTCATATGATATTCAATTGAGATAGATCCCAAAAAACAATACATAAAAAACATAGTATTGATTAGCCAAAAACATCATAATATACATACAATCAGCGACAACAAAGAAAATACAAAAAAATTCTTAGAAGAATTAAATAAATTTTTACCTTTAATATGAGAGTTTCCACAATCTTTTTGGGAAAAAGCCTCTAGAAAAATGAAATTATAATAACGTCTAAACGTAACATCGTTGCAACGTTCAAACGTTTTAATACCGAAATATTAACATGAAATTTGAAAATCTAAAAATCCGAAAAGAATCAATAAACCTATATTATGAGATATCATGAATAGTTGAACAAAACAAAAACATTAGAAACTTTTTTAAAGATCAAATATTAAGAGCAACTCTTTCTATTAGCAACAATATAGCAGAAGGTTTTGAAAGAGATACCGATAAAGAATTAAAGAGATTTCTATACATATCTAGATGAAGTTGCTGAGAGGTTAGAAGTATGTTACATATAGCATTAAAAAAGAAATATATAAACAACAATGAATTCGAACAATACTATGACAAAACTAAACACATAAGTATTATGATATACAAATATATTAAAACACTAAAAACAACATAATCAAAAATTGTATCGTTGCAACGCTGCAACGCTTTAACGTTGAAACGCCTATACATGAGCCATAAATTAGTAATAAAAGATGCTGCACGACAACTAATATGAAGAGTTATCAGCTGACTTTGTGGTTTTCTTGTAATTAAATTTGTATCTCCATATCTATGACCATTAAGATATTGAGATTATGGTACTATCCTAAAATTTTTTGCAATTTGGTCTGCAATGGCTGATTTCTGACTATATGTCATAGCAGTAAAAAGGCTTTGAATAATCAAAAAGGAAGAAGAATGAAAAGAAAATAAAATAAAAATGAAAGATATTTATGGTAAATTTGTAGGAACAAGATTTATCATAATGAGTATAGTATATTTTGTAGCAATAATTGTGGCATACTTTTTACCTGCCTATACATCCAATCCATATATAGTGCGAGGATTGCCATTGGGTATGGTATTTTCTGCAAGTTTCATGGCCGCATGAATACTCCAACTACCATTGCAACTATTCTGGAGAATGAAGGATTTAAGTGTCGGTCTAATATTAGCCAGAATAAGTCAAATAATAATACTTATAGTCACATTGTTTGTCTTATTACCAAGCGTAGACTTTACGAGTTGAGATCCTAAATCAATAACTGCATTTTTACTAATACTGATTTCTGTGGTTGCCAGTGGTGTGACACAGCTATTGTATGTAGTACACAAATCAAATCAAAAACTAAAACTTAAAATACAGTTTGACAAAAAATTCACCAAAGACATTGTAAAATGAAATTGGAAATATTGATTATCTTATTACCTAAGCAGTTTTCATACCCTCATAGTTTTGATATTTTTATCTAACTTCTTTCCTACTTCGCAATGATTTGTATACACATGAATATGGGCATTGTGACTGACACTGATCGAAGTATTTTTGATTATACCATCTGCATTGTGAAATAGTCTATTGCACAATGTGGCATCATACACACATGAGGCCAAAAGAAAAAGTTTTGGAAATTTAATGACATTAGTAACACGAATATGATGAATAGTGTTATTAAACTTCTTTTTGTTTAAAAATGAAATCATATATATCATATCATGATCAGATTTTATATGAAACAGTTTGGCAAATCCTTGAACAAATATCATATTACCATACCTATGATTGGTATTATTTTTAAGTTTTATAAAACAGATATTCAATTATATCTTTGTAGCAAATGAAAAACAAAATAAATTGTTAAACATAAATCTTTTTGGTGTTACTATAGGGCTCGCGGCAGGTCTATACCTTATACCAAAATTTCAAATAGTTGGATGAATAGCTACGCAAGTATTATTAGAAATTCTGTTTGTAATATGAGCAATATACATCTGATATAGACAAAAGGTGCTCCCAAAAATCAATCGAAAAAAAACAACTACACTCATCGCAGTTATCTTAATTATTTGAACATTATGATATTTGTATATCAACATAGATTATACTAATTTCCGACAATTTATATTGGCAGCATCAGCTATCAATATACCTATATTGTTGTTTTCTCTACCAAGTATTAAAAAAATCGCTCGCTGACTTACTCAATAAGACTAAGCTGCGTTTGTAATAGATATGTCAGCATTTTTTATTGTATCCAAACTAACTATTTTAACTTCTTTTGAAGGCTTTTCTACAACATCCCATATAAGCCATTTTTTTCATTTTTTCTTATTATCAAGTATTTTCTTTATTTTTACATACATTGGTTCTCATTTTTTCATTTCATAACCACAACCGGATTCTTTCAGTTGTTTTTTGGAAATAAATCACTCATACTTACCCACACGAATAAAGGTTCACTTATCACTAACGTTTGTGACAGTAACTAAACAAATTTCTCATTGGTTTAAACTAAACTCCTCAACAGAAAGTTTATTTTTTCCTTTATTCAAGTTAATATTTACAAAAAGTTGATCTCATCTACCATAAACTCAATTTACTTTATTCTTTGGAACAAAATAATCCAATGTCTCTATTTTTGTTTCTCATGTATCTTCATTTTTTATATTAGCTTTCGCTACAGATACAATAGTACCATTTTGATCAACATCTTTTACTATAGCCTTATAGACACCATTTTTCATTTTTATTTTATCCAAATTCTTTAGACTTTTCACATCTATATTGTATAAGGCATCACCCAAAATATCTACAAGATACTTCATATAATCTTGAGTCATCTCAAATTCATTTTTATTTGGATCCAAATTAAAATCATCTAAATATTTTTCTTTCCTCAAATCTCTCCAACTTTTTTTCTCAACAAATTGAGGGCAGTTGTTACTAATTACATCTCTTCCTTGTGTAGCTTTATTCAATTTATCTGCAAAATCAGAATTTGAGTTTTTGTGGTTTGTTTTAGACATCATTTGATTTAATTTTTTAAATACATATACATTATACTCGTAAACACAAAATTTTGCAAATTTAACAAACCGATATTATGAAGACACTAGCTATAGAGACAAGCTGTGATGATACATCTATATGAATAATCAATTTTGATTGAAATATTTTTTCTGTAGACCAACTTTTGGCTTATTCCCAAGTAAAAGAACACAACGAGTTTGGTGGTGTAGTACCAGAAATAGCATCAAGATTACACTCAGAAAAAATTATAGCAGTCTTAAACCAAATCTGACGAGATAAAATCAGAGAAGTAGACAATATATGTGTCACATCTCACCCATGATTACCAGGATCTTTGGTAGTGTGAAAAACAGTAGCAGCACAACTAGGAGAATATTTTGATAAACCAGTAATACATGTCGACCACATTATATGACATATTTTTGCATTATTTTTGGATAGAGATATGCATGGAATAAAATTTCCTATGATCATACTCACAGCATCATGATGACACAACAATATTTATTACGTAACAACGTCAAAACGTAACAACGATTCAACAACTCAAACAAACGTTGAAACACTGAAACGTTGAGACGCCGAATCAATTCATCATCGATGAGATTATAAAATCACAAAAATATGACAGACCTTAGATGATGCTGCATGAGAATGTTTCGACAAAGTATCTAGGATGTTATGATGACCATATCCATGATGAGTACGAATTAGCCAACAAGCATCCAAATGAAAAGCAAACAAAAAATTTGAATTAAATAGAATACGACTATCAAATGATAAATTCGAATTCAGTTTTTCGGGTATAAAAAGCCAAATAAATCAACTATTAAACAATTATAATCTCGAAACACTAACAGACTGAGAAATCCAAGATATAGCTTATGAATTTCAAGAATCAATAGTAGAGGTCTTAGGTAAAAAACTAGCTAGAGCAGCCATAAAATACAATGCACAAAGCATTTGATTGTCAGGTTGAGTATCTGCAAACGATAGACTAAGACAATATATCCAAGAACTAATAGACAACAAGCAATGGATCAAAAATCAACAAGAAAATATCCCACTTTTAAAGGAAGAAAAAGAGGATTTGAATTTTAAACCGCAACTTCTTATACCAAACAAAAAAATATACTGTACAGACAATGCAGCCATGATATGAGTAGCATGATTATTAAAAGAAAAACAAGATAAATAAAAATTAATTACTATTGAATTAAACAGAGTTTTGTTTATAAAATTATGCGAATTTTCATTTATTTTTTCATTTAACAAAAATAATGGATATTAGCACATACAAACAACAAATTGAAAAAGCAATTTGATATCTAGAAAAAGAGTTACAATCTCTACAAGTTGGTAGAGCATCATCAGGTCTAGTAGAAAACATTACTGTGCATGCAAGTTACTGAGACATGAAAGTCCCACAAGTAGCACACGTTACAATATTAGATCCACAGACTCTCAAAATAGAACCACGAGACAAAAATGAGACAAAAAATATAGAAAAAGCAATCTATGATGCTGAGATATGACTTAGCCCCCAAAATGAATGAGAATATATTTTAATCAAGATACCTCCTCTCACAGAAGAAAGAAGGATAAATATTACAAAAAAAATAAAAATAATGTGAGAAGACACCAAAGCACAGATTAGACAGACAAGACAAGATGCCATGAAAAGTACCAAAAAATTGCTAGACAACAAAGAAATATCAGAAGATGAAAACAAAAACAATGAAAACAACATAGAAGACATGGTAAAACAATTCAACACAAAAATAGATGAATTAGTAAAAAACAAATCAGATGAAATTATGAAAATATAATAATTAGTCTACAGCTATTAGCCAATAGCTATTAGCTGAAAATTTTAAAACTTAAAATTTTCCTTATGTGATTCTTAAAAATGTTATGAACACAAATCGTAATGCGTCCAATATTCAATTTACTAGTTGTATTTTTAGCAATATTTGGATGAAATCTTGGTATAGCAATTATACTACTTACACTTACTGTTAGATTTTTGATGATCAACCTAACTTCTGCTGGTAATCAAATGCAACATGGTATGTGAAATATGCAACCAAAGCTACAAGAAATACAAGAAAAATACAAAGATGATCCATCTAAACTTTCACAAGAAACTATGAAAGTTTTCAAAAAAGAAGGTAAATGACCACTAAAATGATGTCTTATGATGTTGGTTCAATTGCCTGTATTTTTATGACTATTCTATACTGTGAGAAAATTATCTGAATGAACAATACCTGAATCTCGACTATATAGTTTCTTCTACAACTTTGGTGGACAATATGCTTCTGCTACAGCGATAGATGACTGATCTATTACACATACGTTTTTGGGTATGGACCTACTTGCTACAAAAAACATTGCACTTACAGCGATAGCTGTAGTATTTACATATTTACAAATGAAACTTACAAATCTTGTAAAGCCCAAGACACCATCTATACCATGACAAAAAACACCTGACATGGGTAAAATGATGTGAATGATGACCGTATTTATGGTATTTATAATGTGATCTTTTGTATATAGTACACAAGCAGCTATAGGACTTTATATAGCTACTACTACATTGTTTAGTGTAGCACAATATACTATACAATATAGAAGCTTACTAAAAGCAAAGCGATTGGAATTTAGAAAAAAACCACAAATAATAAACAAATAAAAAGTGTTGAAACATCTCAACATTGAAGCGTTGAAGTATTTTTATAAATAAATTAATTTAAACAAATGAGTACTGGAAAAATTACATCAATTAGATGAGTAGTAATAGATGTGGCATTTGAATGAGAATTGCCAAACATCTATGATGCATTGGAAACAAAAGCCAAAAACAGTGAATGAAAAACTGTAGTAATAGAAGTGTTACAACAATTGGAAGATGGTGTAATAAAGTGAATAGCAATGGACACTACAGATGGTCTAAAAAGATGAGATGAAGTAATAAACACAAAAGCTCCTATATCTGTGCCAGTTGGTCCAGAAGTTTTAGGAAGAATTACAAATGTACTTGGAAAGCCAATCGATAACAAACCAGAGATAAAATGAAAAGCTAAACGACCCATACATAGACCTGCTCCAAAATTTGAAGAACTTACAAATGAGGCAGAAGTATTAGAAACTGGTATCAAGGTAATCGATCTAATTGCTCCTATTTTGAAATGAGGTAAAGTATGATTGTTTGGATGAGCATGAGTATGAAAAACTGTAACTATGCAAGAGCTTATTGCCAATGTAGCCAAAGCGCACTCATGATTATCTGTTTTTTGTGGAGTATGAGAGAGGACAAGAGAATGAAATGATCTATACTACGAAATGAAAGAATCTGGAGTAATAGACAAAACAGCTATGGTATTTGGACAAATGAATGAAATGCCATGACCTAGAGCTAGAGTAGCTCTTACAGGTCTAACTATGGCGGAATATTTTAGAGATATAGAAAAAAAGGACGTATTACTATTTATAGACAATATATTTAGATTTACACAAGCTGGTGCTGAAGTATCTGCTCTTATGGGTAGAATACCTGCTGCTGTATGATACCAACCAACATTGGCCAGTGAAATGGGTAATCTACAAGAAAGGATTACATCTACAAACAATGGATCTATTACTTCTATACAAGCAGTATATGTACCTGCTGATGATCTTACTGATCCTGCTCCAGCGACAACATTTGCTCACTTGGATAGTACAATCGTATTGTCTAGACAAATCGCTGCAAAAGGAATTTATCCTGCTGTAGATCCTCTAGATAGTAACTCTACAATACTTAGTCCTGAAGTGGTTGGTAAAAAACACTATGAAGTAGCACAATGAACTATGAAAATATTACAAAGATACAAAGAGTTAATGGATATTATAGCAATTTTGTGAATGGATGAACTATCATCAGAAGACAAACAAATAGTATATAGAGCTAGAAAAGTAGAGAAATTCTTTGGTCAACCATTTTCTGTAGCAGAACAATTTACTGGTATGGAATGAAAATATGTGCCATTGGAAAAAACTATAGAATGATTTGAAAAAATAATAAATTGAGAAATGGATGATATACCAGAAAGTGCATTCAACTTTAAAGGTACAATTGACGAAGTAATTGAAGCTGCAAAAAAGCTAGAAAAAGAACCAAAATAAAAAAATATACAAAACCCTGAATACATTTCAGGGTTTTATGTTAATTAGTTAGTTGTTATTTGTTATTTTTAAAGCACATAACTAAATATGTACACAACTAAACTAATATACGAATATACAACTAACAATTAAAACAATCCTAGAATGAACAAACACTTTTACAACACAATACTCCAACACAAAGAATATGAAATACCCAAGATAAAATGATCTAGATTTATAGGTAATGTTTTTCATATAAAAAACCAAGAAGAAGCCAAAGAATACTTAAAACAAATACAAGAAAAACACAAATCTGCTACACACAACTGCTATGCTTATACTTATTGAACAAATATCAATTTTGATCTATTTGGAAATTTAGAAATCACACCTGAAAATTTCAAACAAAGTGATGAATGAGAGCCAGCAAACACAGCATGAAAACCAATCCTAGCACAGATCCAATGACACAAACTACACAATATAATGATCGTAGTCACTAGATATTTTGGTGGTACTTTGTTGGGTATATGATGACTTATACAAGCTTACTGAGAATGTGCAAAACAAACCATCAAACAATCAAAGATTGTGGAACTAAGCATTGATGAAACTATTGAAATAAAGGCAAATTATGACCTAATTTCGATAGTAATGAATCTCATAAACAAATATGATTGAAAAATCGTATCAGAAAAACATTGAGACCAAGCTCAGATTACATGCCAAATAAACAAATGACTTCTATCAGATTTCAAAAAAGAAATAAAAAACAAATCCAATGGAGAAATAAATTTGTAAAAATACTAAAAACAATTATTGTATAAAACCAGGTGTAGAATTAACCTTTACAATTAATTCTTGCACTTGAAAACACAAAACATAAAATTTAAGTTATAAATTCACAACTAGCTTTTTATACAAACCATATTCCTATTTACATACAAATATAGTATAAAATAAGCAATACGTATAAAAGCTAGTTAAAGAACATTTGCCTCAACAAAATAGAACATTGAGTCAAACGCAAGTCCTCACATTCGTTCGGATACCCTAACATTCCACTATCCAACATCTTCCGTTATCTCTCCAGACATCGGATCAGTGCCAACGTTGAGACGAAATACTTTCAAAAAACCAAACTTTTTTGTCACAAAATCAATTTTGATTCGTATAACAATACAGTGGTATTTAAATTTTTTTGTCTATATGAAACTAAAAGACTATTTTATAGAACAAAAGTGATACAAAATAGATCAAAATGACAAATTTTTTCTATATGAAAAAATA
Source organism: Candidatus Absconditabacterales bacterium (assembly GCA_035446765.1). Lineage (GTDB taxonomy): Bacteria > Patescibacteriota > Gracilibacteria > Absconditabacterales > Absconditicoccaceae > JALOAF01. The sequence continues at coordinate 4,161 of DAOTFU010000003.1, read as the reverse complement.
ATTTCTCAAAAAGACAAAAAAACATTTGCCCGCACAAGACGCTTTATCAGTATCAAATCATTTGCTTACTGATTTGCTATGGTGATACTACTCATATGAATATACTGAGTATATTTTTTCAATTGAGATCTTTCTTATGAAGGATTTATGGTAAGAAACTCTTGATACGAAGTAAATGCTGATTATATAGCGCAGGTTATAGACTTCAATGGTCACTTTTACATCAAACATGATGGTAAATATTACAAGACTAGCCACATATCAAATTGAGACAATGTAATACTCAAAAAATGATCAGAGATGATATTCAACATAAACTCCGGTACACAAGCCAAAATTATATGACCAGCAAAGTTTACATTAAACAAAACTGAAGACAATTATCAACTATATATGTCAGATGGAGATTTTGTACAGATGGAATCAATAAGCCAGACTCCAAAATCTATGGAATTGATAATGAATGATATCACTATATCTAGTCAAAACAATATAAACTTCCAAGTAAGTAAAGAAGACGATGAATATCAAATAAATAACCAATGAGACAAAATAGTCGTAACAAAAGAAAATGACACTAGAGAACTAGACAAACAACAGTTGCTGGCTATAAATAAAAATGATATCACCCTCATAGAGGATATAAAAGACTTTGAAGAAGCCATTACAGACAACAATATCAGTCAAACATTTGCTATAAATGACAAAAAAGAAACTCCAAAAGAAGAGATAGCACAAAAATTTATAGAAAGTATAGATACATCAAGCTCTAACAAAGAGATAACAAACAAAGAATTGGCACAAGACTTATGATTGGTAGATGATAAAATTATACCAACACAAGAACAATCAAAACAAATACACTCTCTATTAAATCACAACTTCACTCTCTGAAATATTGAATGAATATACAAATGACAAATACTTTGAGACCAATCACAATACGACTATAGTCAATGACTATTAAATTCTAGAATCGAAAAAATATACAAATTATTTGATATAAAATACATAAACGAAGATCTAATTACTAACATTGAATATCTAAAAAATGAACTAACAAATTGATATCACATACCAGTTAAATACACAGAAAACCTAGAAACTATAACAAAACGAATAGAATATATACAATGACAATGATATTGATCAAACACAAATATAAAAGAAGTAGATCAATTATGGAATGATTTGGAAACCAATCCACCAAGCTATTTGGTGTTTAAATAATTTGGTTTATGCTCAATATGAGCAAAGTTTAGTTTTAAAAACCACAATCTAAAACTAACTAAACTAAAACGTAGGTTCACCCCGCAATACTGCGGCGGTAAAATAACTGGCTGTCGAATTAAAACTCGCCAGTTATTTTTTTATATTCAAAAAGTTGATAGTTTCAGTATGAAACTACCAACCAATTACAAATAAACTAATAAACCAATTTATTTAATTTCTTTTACAGTTATATCAAATATAAGACTCTTTCATGCTAATTCATGATTAGAATCCAAATGAACTTCCTTTTCTGTCACTTTAAGCACTCTAACTGTTTGTCAATTTGGAGCATACAAGATATCTCATTGATCATACTGTCATGGAAGATTCAATTTATCTTTTTCCACAACTACAACCTTTTCTTTATCTCGTTCTCCATAGGCATCTGATGGAGCAATTTCTATAGTTTTTGTCTGCCCAATCTTCATACCTTCTACTCATCTATCAAATCATGGTATCATTTGACCAGCTCATACCAAAAAATTTAATCATTCATCATAATTTCTAGCTTCATTGTACTTATCGCAAGATTTAGCTACTTCTACTATACTTGTATCAAAAACAGTACCATCTTCCAGTCTTCATATATAATGAACCTCTACAGTATCTCACTTTTTAACCTGTTGACCAGCTCATTCAAAATCTACTGAAGACAAATACTCATCTACAGTCATCTCACACATAGTTTTTTCTTCTTTACAAAATAAAACACACACAACTACCAATACCAACAGCAAAATCGCTGTAAAAATAGATAATTGTTTAATAGAATACTTTTCAAATTTTTTCATTAAAAAAATAAGAAAATAAAACACAAAAAGATTAATTAAAAAAAGTCAAATTTCAATATAAAAAAAATACACAAAATTTGCAAAAAAATAGCTTATAAATATACTATAAGTAGTATTTTAAAGAATAATACAAAAAAGAAATGAAAAAATTTATGAAAAATGGTGCTAAATTATTAACTTTGTTATTTTCTATCAGTTTGTGAGTGTGTTTTGCCAACATACCAAACGAATATATAGCAAACTATGATATTTTAGATGATCGAGAAAATATATCACAAAGTTTTGTACAAATAGAAGCAAACAACAAAATATGAGTACAAACACCAATATCTACCTTTAGTAGCCTAAACAATAATTTTCAAAATATTTTTTCAAAATTTCCGCAAGATTATGAATTTCAAATAGTTTACCAACAATGTCTACAACTTAGCAATAGTCTAAGCACAATATACAATTACAATACTTTTGTATCTTTTATGGACAACTGCCACAAACCATTGAGTCAAATATTACAAAAAATTAATTCAGACTATACAGTAAAAGCAAAAGCATCTGTAAATCCAAACAACTGACCAGCACCACTAAACGTAACATTCGATGCTAGGACTAGTATAGATCCATCAAATGAGACAATACCATCAGAAAATTATTTTTGGTACTATAGAGATACAAACTGAGTAGACCAAACAATATGAAACAATCCTGTAGTAAATTATACCTTTGAAGAGGCTGGTAACTACTTAGTACACTTGACAGTAAAAAGTTCTAACAATATCAATGAAGGTATATTCGACTGACAAGAAACACTGTCTATAGATGTGCAACCAAAATCAGCAATCATAAGTGTATATGCAAACAGCAAAAAATTAAAAAACTTTGAAAAAGAAAAATTTGGCACACAGGAATGACAAAAATGAATAGTTTTTGACTGATCTGCTACAATACCAATATGATGAAGACAAATCTTATCACATAGGCGAGTAATATCATCAAATGAATGATTTTCATTTGTAAAAGAATGAATGTGAAATCCATGAATAATAAAGGTTGTACTACCAAAAGAATGAGAATATAGCATCAAATTGATCACAAACGACAATGAATCAAACACTATATCAGAAGAATATTTCTTGTTGATTTCAGACCCAGTAGCAATTATCAAAAAAAATCCAGAAAAAGGAAATACGAGCAATAGTTTCAATTTTGATTCTAGTCCTTCATACTCTGTAGTATCAAGCCTAAGATTATTTACTCGAGAAATATTTAATAGCAACTGAGATAAGTTGGAAACTTTTCAATGAAAATCCATCAATCAACAATTTAAAGAACCAGGATCATATACAGTAAAATTGACTGTAGAAGATGAATTGTGACAATCAAATATAGACACAACCCAAATATATATAGAATCTTCAGATCCTATAGCACAATTTAAAAGCAAACAAACAAATGAACGAAAATATCCATCAAAATTTAAGCTAGATGCAAGCTTATCATCAGATATTGACGTAGAAAACAAATTTGATGAACTTACATATGAACGAAGTTTTTCAAGTCCAAACAGCACAAACATAGAATCCACAGAAGAAAACAACAAAAAAATAGAAGTAAGCTTTGATGAAATTGGAACACAAAAAGTAAAACTAAAAGTAAAAGACAAATTTGGTAAAATCAATGAAATAGAAAAAGAAATTGAAATAGAATCTACATTGAGACCAGAAGTATTTATCACACCAAAAGCTACAATACGATGAAGTAATGTAAATTTTGTAGTAAAAAGTGACAAAGATATCATCAACTATTCGCGAGAATTTGGAGATTGAGAGACAATAAGTACTCAAACAAACACTATAACACATCAATATCAAAAAGCAGGTATATACAAAGTAACATTAAATGTAAACTGAGCAAACTGAATGAGTAACACTATATCTGAAAATGTATTTATATGAGACAAAAACTCACCAATAGCTGCATATATTATAAAATGATACGACCAAGAAATCATAAGACAAAATGAAGAATGTATAGAAATGGTTGACTGAAAAGAACTTGTACACCCTGCATACAAAATAGAAAGATATGAGGATTTTACAGT
>DAOTFU010000002.1:0-54229 GCA_035446765.1 Candidatus Absconditabacterales bacterium | reverse complement strand
AATAATTCAATTCAAATTTTGTAATGTTATTGTCTTCTTCAGACACAACAATTTTAGGCGTACCTATAAACTTTTGGATATCTAGCATAGTTTTTTAAAAAGAATATAAATTTTTATTTTGTTAGATTATTTTCAATTATACATTTAACATTTCACATTTCTTTACGCTCTAGCATAGAACTCAATTACTTTTAGTATATCAGCCAATACTCATATTTCTCAAAGTTTTGGCAAAGATATAACTTCTACCTCATATTTATTTCTATCTACTTTTATCCAAGAAGGGATTTTAAGACTTTTGTCTACAGACGCACCAGCATAAAGACCAGAGTCTTTCAGCTTAGGTTTCAATGTTATTTTGTCTCAAACTTTCAAAATAGTAGATGGAACATTGTGTTTTTTACCATTTAGCAAAAAGTGCCCATGTGATGCCATCTGTCTGGCTTGCATCATAGTTTTTGCAATACCTGATCTATACAATATAGAATCCATTCTAGATTCCAAAAATATAAACAAAGCAGCATCATGACTCACGTCATTATTTTTTGCATATTTAGCTGACAATTTTTGTACCAATCTAGAAAATTGTTTTTCTGATAATCCATAAGATCTCTTCAAAACTTGTTTGTTTCTGAGTAATTTACCATATTCAGAATTTCTTTTCATAGAAGAACCATGTTGTCCCGGTAAAGATCTTCTTTTTCTTACATCATATTTAGCAGATCCAAACAAATTTACTTGTTCTCTTCTACATAGTTTAAACTTTGGTCATGTATACCTCATCGATATTATAATTTATAAATTGTAAATTGTACACTGTTAATTGTACACTATTAATTTTATATTAGTTTCTCTTTGGTCTTTTTCATTTACAACCTCCAAACTGTATAGGAGTATTCTCTTTTATATAAGACAAATCAATCAATCATATTTCATTGATAGCCTTAAATACACCATCTCTAGCCATACCTACTCCCTTAAATATTACTCACATTTCTTTTAGTCAATAATTTTGAGCTTCTTTCAACAAATTTTTTGTCAACATTTCGGCAGCATATGGAGTGTTTTTTTTAGCTCACTTATATCACAAAAGTCATGTACCACCACCTATCAACTTATTTCAATTTTGATCACACAAAGAAATAAGTGTATTGTTTTTTGTAGTAGTTACATACAATATACCATTTGTAATTTTTATATCCTTCTTTTTAGATTTTTTTGCAACAGCCATTTAATTTTAATTAATAATTATAAATTATTTCTGAATTCTGAATTCTAAACTATTTTTTAAGTACAGGTCTTACTCTTGATCTTCCCATAAGTTTTTTAGCAGTTCTAGCATGTTTTCTAGTACATTGACCCCTTACAGGTAAACCGATATTATGTCTAATTCATCTATAACATTTAATTTCTTTTAATCTTTTGATAGCAGAAGCTATTTCTCTTTTTAGATCATTTTCTAAAACATAAGATTTCAATTCATCAGATATCTTTTTTTGTTCATCCTCAGAAATATCTTTGACTTTCTTCATAAAGTCAATCTTTAGTTTATCTAATATCTTTTTGGATCTACTTCTACCAATACCATATATACTAGTTAACGCTATCCATATAGATTTTTCTTCAGGTAGCACATGTCACATCAATCTAAACATCAAATTATTTTTAAGTATTAAATAATTACAAATTTAACAATTGTACACTATAAATTGTACGTTAAACTTATCCTTGTCTTGTCTTGTGTCTTGGATTTCTTTTACATATTACGTAAAGTCTTCCTTTTCTCTTCACTATTTGACAAAACATACATCTTTTTTTTATCGAACTTTTTACTTTCATTTGAATTTAAATAAATCATTTAAATATTTCTACTCTTCAGTACTATCTGCTTTTGGATCATAATTGTTGTATCTGTATGTTATACGACCTTGCGTCATATCATACTGATTTACCTCTACTTTTACCCAATCACCAGGTATTACAGATATGTGTCTTTGTTTCATCTTACCTGACAACTTACAACGAATTTCTGTACCTACATCTTTCAATCTTACCTTCAATATTCATGCAGGTAATTTTTCCAATACTTCACCATCTCGCTCTAACGCTCAATCCTTAACCATTAAGATCTATTTTTTTAATTTTTAAAACAGTTTGGTGTGGTCTAAACCCAAAGTTTCTTTCATACCTATTCTTCTTCTTAAATTTCAAGACATTGATTTTTTTTCATTTTTTTGTCTCCAATATTTCAGCAGATACTTTGGCTTTTTCGACAAAAGGTTTACCAACTTTTACATTTTTTCATTCTGCATCAAAAACAGACAAAACTTCTTTTATATCTATTTTGGCACCTTTTTTACCTTCTATTTTATCTACAATCAACTCCAATCATTCATTTACTACATATTGATGTCATTGTAATTCTATTACAGCATACATGTTTTTAAATTTCTTAATATATTAAAACAACAAAACTTAGGCAATTTTTCACAATTGAGCCAAAGTATTATATTTTTTCTTGTTAGTTCTATAAGCATTTGATACTATAGCCTTTATTCTTTTGTATCTTCTAGCACTAGGAAAGTTGTAAGATACAAATTTTCTATACCATTTTGTACCGTAGTGTTTTTGCTTTTTTGCTTTATCTAAAATGTGAGAAGATCGCAACTCTTTTTTATAAAAAGAGATCATTCTTTCATTTGTACTTAAATCTCAAGTCCTTCGTACTGTAAATCACATAACAAACATTGTTTAATTATTTAAAACAACTATCAATTGCACATTTTACATTGCAAATTGATGAATTTATTCTCGTTGCCGAGGACCGGAATCGAACCGGTACTCCATTGGATGGAAAAGGATTTTAAGTCCTTCGCGTCTACCAATTCCGCCACCCCGGCATATTAGTGAATAAGTGAAGAATTAAAAGTTAAAAGTAAAAGATTTTTTTATAAACCTAAACTTTTCACTATTCACTATTCACCTTTCACTATTAATTTATTTAACAACTTCTTCATATATCTTTGTAAACACCTCTGGGAATGCAATTGATATATTAGACAATACTTTTCTATCCAATCTAATATCTTTTTTATACATTTCAGACATAAATACACTATACTTAGATCACTTTTCTCTTAAAACGGCTGACAATCTTTCTATCCAAAGTTTCCTAAAATCTCTTTTTTTCAATTTTCTAGAAACATAAGCATGTTGTCATTGTTTTACCAAAGCAGCTCTTACTTGAGTATAAACATTTTTTCTACCCAACCTAAAACCCTTTGCTTTTTTAATATATTTTTTATGTCTTCTTTGTCTTTGCAAACCATTACTAACTCTAACCATTTTTTATACTATTTATAAGGAAGTAAATTTTTAACCATCTTACTATTTGCTTTAGATAACTCTTTTCCATAAGGGTGTTTTTTATTTGAATCTCACTTATTTGTAAGCAAGTGATTATTGCAAGATTTTTTAGCCATTACCTTTCTCTTTTTTGTAATTTTAAATCTTTTGGCTGCTCCACTATGAGATTTCATTTTATTACTCATTTTATTACTAAGATTTACTGAATAAAACAATACTATATCATTGTGCTTCTTTTTTTGGATGAGGAAACTGTGTTTTACTGATATCTTCCAATTCTGTTACAATACCTTTCAATTTTACGATAGCTTTATCAGCATATATTCTTTCTCTTCATCTCAATCTCAAAAGAAACTTAACGTTGTCTCATCACTCCAAAAATTCTCTTCACTTTCTGACTTTCATCTTCAAATCATTTTCTCATATCGCATAACTAACTTTCAATTCTTTAAGTGATCTTTGTTTTTGGGTTTTTTTCTTTTCTTTTTGATCTTTTTGCTTTTGATACATATACTTACCATAATCTGTAATTATTGCTGTGCAAACTTGTTTTATAGGATCATAATGCATCTGTACCAAATCCAATCATCTTTCTTCTGCCATTTCTAATGCTCTTCTCCTAGGAAAAGAACCGAGATTATTTTTCTCTTCATCAACTATCATTATAGTTGGGGCTTTAATATTTTGATTGGTGTAAACCATTCTGTCATTCCTTTTTACAAAAGGTTTTTGTTGCATACAATGTATTATTAAATTAAATTTACCCCCAGGTGGACTCGAACCACCAACTTACAGCTTAGAAGGCTGTTGCTCTATCCGGTTGAACTATAGGGGCATATACAATAAATGTTCCAACCTTCAATATTCAATGCAAAATTTTCAAAACTCATTTCACATTTAAGAATTTTTAATTTTACATTTAAATTCACTCCCGGCGGGACTCGAACCCGCGATCTTCGCCGTGAGAGGGCGACGTCCTAAACCACTAGACTACGAGAGCCCTCAGGTTACAAATTTGGATTCTATGGGAGTCGAACCCATGACCTCCCTGCTGCAATCCCGCAGTATTGCGGGACTAGCCAGCTGAGCTAAATCCATATATACATTAATCAATATCACCACAAGAAACAAATCACTCATAATGAATCAATCTATCAATATGACCAGACTTTTTTAATTTAGATTCTAACTCCAAAGCGTCGCTTTTAGATTGCAAAGGCAAATATCAAACCAACATGATGTGATCTCACATTCTCTTAGTAGAATAAACCTCTCACATTAAATGTTCCTGTAACCTCCTACCCACATTATTTGTAATACCCAAATAAAATCTCTTTCATTTTAATAAATACAAATAATACATACTAAAGTGTTAAGTCAAACAAATTTGGATTCTATGGGAGTCGAACCCATGACCTCCTGCGTGCAAGGCAGGCGCTCTAGCCAGCTGAGCTAAGAACCCAGAATTCAAACTTGGGGGAGACAGGATTTGAACCTGTGTAGCCGTGAGGCGTCAGATTTACAGTCTGATGCAATTGACCGCTCTGCCACTCCCCCAAAAAAACATTAAATAGCTACATTTGATGTAACATTGTCTACTGGAGATGAAGTACCCAAAACTCAAAACATAAATAAGGTACCCACAACAATCAAAGCAAAACCAAACAATACTATAGCATTTTTGGTTCATCACAAATTGGTCTCTGCTCGCTGATTTCTACCAAACATATTTACCAACTGTGAAGAATAATATATCATAGCAATTCATCCAGCCATAAACAACAAACCCAACACTATTTGTTTCAACATCTTATTTTTTATATAAAAACAAACAGCGGGTAACGGGACTCGAACCCGTGCAAGCAGAGCTGAAGTCTGCTATGCTACACCAATTACATCATACCCGCATAATAAAAAAAATATGCACGTGGAAGACTTTATACAAATATCTAGTCCAAAATCAAGCAATTTTTCAAAAAAAATGGTTGTTTGAAAAAGCAGACAAGATGCAAACTTTATTTTTTTAATTGCTTTTTTTATACAACTTTCTTATACCTAATTTAGTTTTACTCATATAATATACAAAAAAGCACATGAAATTCAACAACAAAATCTATGAAAATGAAGAGCTAACCTATAGTGATGTTTTTATTTTTCAAAATTATTTTGAATGAAAATCTAGGTTAGAAATAGACATCACACCAACACATTCATTTTGAACAAAAAATCCAATAGTTGTAGCAAATATGAATGCGGTAGCAGGAAAAAGAATGGCAGAAACTATGGCTAGATATGGTGGGCTAGTTGTTTTACCACAAGACATGTCATTAGACACGCTTGAAAGAGTTATAAAACATGTAAAAAATGCTAATCCAAAATATGACACACCTATCACAGTTAAAGCAAACAACACAATTAGAGATGCTATGTGAATCATTCACAAAAGAGATCACAATTGTGTAATCATGATAGACGACAAAAACAAAGCCACATGAATATTTAAACCAAAAGATTTAAAAAACTTAGATCAATTCTCATTGTTGTGAAACATTGAAAAAAGCAAACTAATTACGGGTCTAGAGTGAATTTCAAATCAAGAGGCATTTGAACTTATGGACAAAAATAATATATCCTCACTACCTATAGTAGATAAAAAATGAATATTAAAGTGAATCTTAACAAAAAAAAATACAATTAGAAATGAAATTTATTCACCTACTTTGGATAAAGATTGAAAATTAAACTTGGCAGTGGCTGTGTGAATAAATAGCTTTGAAGAAAAGGTACACAAACTACACGAATGGTGAATAAATATTTTTGTACTAGATACGGCACATGGATATCAAAAATCCATGATAGAAAATATCAAAAAATTTAGAAAAATATTTGGAGACAAACCCACACTTATTGCGGGAAATGTAATTACAGAAAGCGCTACTCGCAACTTAATCAAAGCTGGTGCAAACGGAGTAAAAGTATGAATCTGACCATGAGCTATGTGTACTACTAGGATGAAGACTTGAGTATGAAGACCGCAATTTACAGCAGTATACAAATGTAGTCAAGAAGCCAAAAAACACTGAGGATTTGTACGAGCAGATGGATGAATCAGATCACCAAGAGATATGAATCTAGCATTAGCGGCATGAGCAAATCATGTAATGCGATGATCACTTTTTGCTGGAACTTTTGAATCCGTATGAGATGTGAAATATGATAATGATGGTTCTATGTACAAAGACAATTATGGTATGGCATCACAAAAAGCAGTAAATTTGAGAAATCAAAATACATCAAAATTTGAATTAGCCAAAAGAGCTATGTTTCGTGAATGAATATCTAGCTCAAAAATATATATTACAAAATGAAGAGAGTCCGTATGAGATATAGTAGATGAATTTACGGCATGACTACGTTCTGCCATGACCTATGTCTGAGCCAATGATTTAAAAGAATTCCATGAAAAGGCTGTTGTAGGGGTTCAAACAAATGCTGGTTTCACAGAGGGGGAACCATTGGGGAAGATGAAAAAGTAATTTTAATAATGTAAAACCATACGGCCACATAAAAATTATTTAGTTCAATACGGAGATTGATTTGTCGGTTTTAATGATATTCATAATTTTTGTGCTTTTTTATATATAGAAGATTCGGTTCTTCACAATTTTATAGCAATAATTCTTGTAGGAGTATCAGCCGTTTTATTAATTTTTGCTAATTCTTTAAGTTTTTTAATGTCTTCATTAGTCCATTTTTTATTCTGGTTCTTAGGAAATTTTTTTGTCATTTTTTAAATTTTATATTATAAAAAACTGTATTTTTTAAATTTTAACGTTATTTATTACTACATGTCAATTCATCACAATAAGCAAAATTTTTTCATTTTATTAAACTATTCAAAATCTCTTTTTAACATTACGTATATTACTGAAAAAATCTTCTAACAAATATTTCAATACTAATAATTATTATCAGGACACTCTTTATCAATAAAACTTAACATATTGTCACATAATTTAATAACCTCATCTATTCAAAAACAGCACAATCAGCCACAAGTAGCCTGATTCTTCTTATCAACCGGATACCTAAATTCAAAAGAATCCTTATCATAATTATCAAATATAAATATTTCATCTTCTTTTATATAATTAAAAAGCGTAGTTTTACAAACTAATTCATTTAATAAATTTTTTAAATTATGATTTTCCCCAACCACATCCTTAAAATCCTTTCAACATTTATTTATTAATTCGTTTTTTATAAGCAATTCTATTGAATGTCTAATCATAAAAGCTAAAGGATGAAAAAGTTGTTCTTCGTCTTCTTTTTTTAATGCTTCTGCCAATATTTTTGTAGCATTAAGATATGATCTAGTAAAATCTAATCGTTCAGCAGTATTTATACAACATATATGTTTTGATCAGTTTTTACATCATGCACAAAATGGATTAATTATTTCTGTCATTTTTTATTAAAACAATTTAAAAACATTATCTCAACTCAATCTTTGCTATTCTACTAATTCTAAAATTTCTTTGTTGTTTTCTTAAGTGACAATAAGCTTTCAAATATTGTCTACCATTTTCATAACAAAACTCCACTAAATTTTCTATAACACCACAATTTAAACAAGCAATATTTTTTCAAAAACATAATTATAAAGGATAAATCACTTTACAGAACAAAAATACAATTACTTTTGTGTTAAAAAACTCTTACTAAATCTTGCTCAACAGTTGACACATTTAACTTCTACAAATAAGAAATTAAGTATCAAAAACATTATTAATAAAATGGGAAATAAAAGTGAGACCCAAAGCACCCAATTTGGTATCACTCATACAGTCTTAAACTTATCTCATCAACAATTAGTACATACTCATTGACTCTTTTCTATATGATTTTCAATTAGTTCTTCAATTTTTTTTTCTTTAACAAAATCAATGACCGTATTTCATTGATTATCTCTTAACATACAATTTGATCAATTTTTTATTAATATCTTAGCTATATCAATATAGTTTAATTTCACTGCTAGCATTAAAGGAGTAATTCATAATTTATTTTGTATATTTAAATCAGCTCAATCTTTTATTAATTTATTTACAAGTTTTATAGATCAATCTTCAACATAATACATTAACAGTGTATTTCCTTTAATATCTTTAATATTTATATCTTCTCAACTTTTAATCAACTTTAATAAATGAGATTTAGACTTTGCTATTATTCAAGCACTAACTCAACTATAATTTAATAATAGTCTTAATAATTTAGCATTATCAGAATCTGAGCTTATATCTAAATCATGTCATCACAAAGCATAGGCATACATAGTCGCATTATTACCTTTTTTATCTTCAACACTAATATCAACAGGATATTTTAATAAATTTTTTACTATATTTAAATCAAATTTTTTGTTACAAGCATATATTAAAGCGGTCCTTCAATCTCCAGATTTTTTATTAACATCAGCTCAATTTTTTAAAAGAAATTTAACCATTTCAACATCTCATAGCAAAATAGATAGCATTAATCATGTTATTTTTTTAAATTCTTTGCCGTTTATATTAACATTATTCCTTATATTTACATTACCACCACTTTCTAAAAAAGCTTTAACTCTCTTAATATTTCAATCTGCTATTAATTCTAAAATATTTTGTTCAGAAAAAACATCTCAATAATTTGAATTACTCATAATTATATATAATTATAGTTTAAAAAATCATTTAAAAAAGAATAAAAACACAATAAATGTATTTATTAAAATGTTATTTTCAAATAAAAAATAACTAAAATAATTTAATTTTTCTTATTCATTCGCTTTAAAAACATTAATGAATGATACTTAGAACTTAGCTTTTTAGAAAACACCTTTCCGAGTGATAAAAAAAATAGTTTTATATCAAACCTAATTTTCTGAATTTTTAACTTAAATTCTGCCCTTTCTTTATCCCATAACCTCAAATAAGAAAAATACAAAGAAATAATTGAAATAAAAATCGCAACAATAGAAAAAACACAACTCATAACTAAAAATTATATAATAAAAATAATACTCATTATCAATGATAATATCAGTATTATAAATATAATAACATTTTTTATTTTCTTTTCAAGGGTTCAATTTGACTTATATAAAAAATATTACACAATATGTTATATTAAAAAATCTCCGGCCATCCAATCAGAGATTTTTTTATTTAAAAAGAAAAATCCTTCCCTTGGAGGAAGTTGTTCTGTTTATTCGGCAGTACTGCCGAATGAAACTAGATGAGGGTATTTTAACACAACCCCCAACTACATTAGAACAACTTCCCCGTAGGGGAAGAATCTATTATTTTAGAATTTCAATAACTCTTAATTCTGCAGCTCCCCCGTCTGAACAGCGGGGCTATTAACTCTTAACTGTTTTTTATCGCTGCTTGAGCCGCCGCCAATTTTGCAATAGGCACTCTATACGGACTACAAGAAACTTCATTCAATCCTATATTGTGACAGAATTCTACTGAACTTGGTTCTCCACCATGTTCACCACAAATACCCATATGTATTCCAGGATTAACTCCTTTAGCTTTTTCAATACAAATTTGCATCAATTTACCAACTCCTTGTTGATCCAAAGCTTGGAACGGATCTTTGTCATATATTCATTTTTCTACATATAACTTTAAGAAAGCTCCTGAATCATCTCTTGAAAATCCACACCCCATTTGAGTAAGGTCATTTGTACCAAAACTCAAGAAATCACATTCTCCAGCAAATTCATCTGCTGTAATTGCAGCTCTAGGAACTTCTACCATAGATCATATTTTGTAGTCTACTTTTCCTTTTGCTCACAATTCTTCTGCTACTTCCTCAATTATATTTTTTAATATCATATATTCTTTTGCATTTCATATCAATGGAACTTCAATCCAAGGTTTAGCTCATTCAATCTCCAGTGCAGCTTTGAATATTGCTCTAGCTTGCATTTTTGTAATTTCTGGATATCTAACTCCCAATCTACATCCTCTAAATCCAAGCATTGGATTAAATTCATGCAGATCAGCTATTGTAGCTTTTAATTCTTCCACAGATACGTTGATTGCACTAGCTACTGATTGAATATCCTTTTCTTCTTGTGGCAAGAACTCATGTAAAGGAGGATCTATCAATCTTACTATGATTGGTTTTCCTTCCAATATTTTAAATAAATCTACGAAATCTTGTTTTTGAAATGGCTCAATTTTTGCCAAAGCTTTTTCTCTTTCAGCTGTTTCTTTTGCAACGATCATCTCTCTCACAGCTTGTATTCTACTTTCTTCAAAAAACATATGCTCTGTCCTACAAAGACCAATACCTTCTGCACCAAATGAAATAGCTTTTGCTGTATCTTTTGGAGTATCAGAATTAGTTTTAATTTGAAGTGTTTTATATTTGTCAGCTAATGTCATCAATTTGTCAAAATCTCCAGACAAATCAGGATCTACAGTGTGTAAACTTCCTTCAAAAACTTCTCCAGTAGTACCATCCAAAGTAAGCATATCTCATTCTTTAAATGTTTTACCTGCTACTGAAAATACCTTTTCTTTTTCGTTTATTTGAAGATCTCCACATCCAGATACACAACATTTTCACATACCTCTAGCTACTACAGCAGCATGAGATGTCATACCTCCTCTAGCTGTCAATATACCTTGAGCAGCGTCCATTCATTCTATATCTTCTGGAGATGTTTCCACTCTAACCAATATTACTTTGTGTCCAGCATCTCTTCTTACACTAGCTTCATGAGCTGTAAATACTACTTCTCATACAGCAGCACCAGGTGAAGCTGGCAATCATTTTGTAAGCAATGTAGCATCAGTTTTTGCATCAGCATCTATTTGTTTGTGCAATAATGCATCCAATTGATTTGGTTCAACTCTCAAAAGAGCAGTTTTTTCATCAATCAACCCTTCTTCCAACATGTCTACAGCCATTTTTACTGCTGCAGCAGCTGTTCTTTTTCCATTTCTTGTTTGTAAAATATATAATTTACCTTCTTGTATAGTAAATTCCATATCTTGCATATCTTTATAATGTTTTTCCAATTTTTGATATATATCTACCAATTCTTTGTAACATTCTGGCATTACATCATCCAATTCTTGTATTTCTTTTGGAGTTCTAATACCTGCTACCACATCTTCACCTTGAGCATTCATCAAAAACTCTCCATAAAACTTGTTTTCTCCTGTAGATGGGTTTCTAGTAAAGCATACTCATGTACCAGACGTATCTCACATATTACCAAATACCATAGCTTGTACATTTACAGCAGTACCTATCAATCATTTGATATCGTTCATTCTTCTATAAGATATAGCTCTGTCATTGTTCCAAGAACCAAAAACAGCATCTATAGCCATTTGTAATTGTTCTCTTCAGTCATTTGGAAACATTTTTCATGTATCGTTTTGTATTACATCTTTGTACAAAGATATCAATCTTTTCAAATCTTCTATTGTCATTTGTGTATCATCTTTGATTCATTTTTCATCTTTTACTTTTTGAATTTGAGTTTCAAAATGATGATGATCTACTCACATTACCACATCACCAAACATTTGAATAAATCTTCTATAACTATCCAATGCAAATCTTTCATTTCCTGTTTTTGTTGCCAAACCTCTAACAGACTCATCATTAAGTCAAAGATTTAATACTGTATCCATCATCCCTGGCATAGAAACAGCAGCACCAGATCTCACAGAAACCAACAATGGATCATTGGCATCTCAAAGTTTTTTTCCTGTTGATTTTTCCAATTTTTGTAATTTTTCTTCAATCTGATCTAAAATCTCCTGTGGATATGTTTTATCATTTTCATAATAAACATCACAAGCTTCTGTAGTTACAGTAAATCAATCAGGAATAGGCATTCCCAAAGACATCATTTCTGCTAAATTTGCTCATTTTCATCACAAAATTTGTTTGTTTACTCCTTTTCATTCATCAAAAGAATAAACATACTTACCATTCTTTTTTGAACCAAATAATCCCATTTTTTGTTAAAATAAAAAATAAAAAGTCGAAAAACATCATATATTATTCTGTTTTTTTTTCAAGACCATATTAGACAAAAATAGACAAAAAAATTCCTTTGTCATTTCGACTGAAATGAGTAACAACGAATAGAACGGAGAAATCTCTTATAAACATCTAAAGAGATCTCTCCATTTCATTTCACTCCAGTCGAGATGACAATTTTTTTTACACTAAGACACAACATGAACATAGAAAAATTTATAAGCAAATATACTATACAAGATATCAAAAAACTGGAACAAACCGATCCTCAATTTTTGGCATTAAAAAAATCTCGAGAAAACATCTCAAATAAAAACCAAGACTTATTTTTATACCTTACTATCCAATGTGCCCTAGTTGGATATCAAATAGCATGATCTGGAGAATTGTGGCGATGAGAATTTGGAAAAAAAATTACAAAAGATCGAGAAATTTTAAACAAAATTCGAGAACAAAAAAAATGTAATAGCAAACGATGGTATGATTTTTTAACCACATCTAAACACAACAAAAGAATTTACAATATTAAATCAAATAGAATAAAAAAATTTAATCAAACACTAAACAATAAATACGAATTTTCAAAATTCTGAAACAAATTATGTGAATTAAATTCTCTGATAGCAAAAATCATGAAATCAAAAGAAGACGAAAAAACAATCACATTTGCTACAAAAATGTTTGGTTATGCATACGAAATTATTTCATGAAAACAAACAATTTATCCAATGAATGTACAAATACCTCTAGATAGTAGACTCAAAAAAATCTATCTCTATACGGTCCCCCTTAACAAGGGGGAATTAAAGGGGGATTTGAAAAACAAGCAAATCCAATCTTATTTCCAAAACCTTTCCCAAAAACACAACATTCCACCACTACACCTAGACTCCATACTACGATTAGATTATCGAAACAATTTCATCAAATAAAAAATAAATATATTTCTTGAACCCCTCCCTACCCTCTACTCTCAGAAGAGGAATACAAATAGAGATTTTTTAAAAAAAACTATTGTAAAATAATTCTCAAAAGTTATACAAATCATACTTTTATTTTATTTTAAAAATAAAAATGGTTAGAGAACATCCTCAAATGAAAATAGAAGGAACGGCTTCTATAGGTACAAAATGACAAATCGTTATTCCCAAAAACGTAAGAGAAAAATTTGATCTAAAAACTGGGAATGATTTGGTAGTTTTATCGTCAGATTTTGCAACCATTTTGATTAAATCTCAAGATCTTAAAAAAATGGTCTCTCATTTTGAAAACATCATAGAACAAACAAAAAGTATCTAACAAAATTTAACCTTAAATCTTAAATTAAATGAATATCAACTTACAAAAGATTATACAAGAAGCTAAAAGCCTTGTTGTTAGAGTATACAAACAAAATAGAAAAATGACAATTGTTACAATAGCCACACTTTTACTTATTATAGTAGTTACAATTTTTTCAAAACAAGAAAGAGTTAATACCGATAAAATAGATTTCTATGCCAATACTCAATCAATAGAAGATTTTGGAAACAACATCCAAATCGACAAACCTGGAAAAATGATAGGTGCTGAAGAAATTGTATTATCTGCTCAAGCTATGTGAAGTATCAAAAGTATAGATATCAAGGAATGAGATACTGTTTGAAACAAACAAACTTTGATAAATATCGATGATACTATAGCTAATTATGGTATATTGGTACAAAGAGCAAAAAATGCTTTAAATTCTGCTCGTTTACAATATTCACAAAGCAAAACTCAATTGGAACAATGAATTTCAAATAGCCAATTAGCTTTGCAACAATCTCAAACATCATTGAGTACAGTTTCTACTCTGGGAGAACAAAATATTAGAGGCGCTGAAAATAGTTTAAACAATTCTAATACACAAAAAAATTCATTAGTATTACAAATGGAATCAGAAAAAAACAAATTACAAACATTTTTGAGTGATGTTTTGCACAAAAACGATGATATTTTGTGAGCGACTACACAATATAAATCAAACAATGATAGCTATGAAATTTATTTGTCGGCCAAAAATACATCATTTAAACTACAATGAAAAAATCAACTATTAGACTTATACAAACAAAAAGATATTTTGGAATGATTAAATGTATCTAGCGAAATAAGCAACACAGAAATAAAAGAAAATATAGCAACCATGAATACTATCTATTCCAAAATTAATGCTCTTTTAAATACCATGGAAAATATATTTATCAAATCCGTAAGTTCTACCACATTCCCACAAGCCACCATTGATGGGTTAATTGCAGCAAATAACGGATTGCAAGCAACATATAATGGAAATTTCTCATACTTCACTAGTTTTAAACAAAGCGCTGATTCAGCTTTGATAGACAATGGAAATGGAGAATTAGTATTGGGTAATGAATCTGCTGATATATGATATCAAACAACTATTGCATCTACCAACCAACAAATTTCTGACGCTCAAATTGGATTGGAAAGTGCTCAATTAAATTATGATACAGCTGTAAGAAACAAAAGCAATACTCTTGGACTAGCTGCTACAAATATTACAAGTGCAGAATTAGCTTATCAAGAAGCTCTAAAACAATACGAAAAATTAAAAGTACAAGCTCCTATCACTGGAACAATCTGAAAAATACTTGTAGACAAAGGACAAGAAATTGGTGTAGGAACTCCTCTAGTGACTGTGATAAACAATTCTGATCCTATTGTAGAAGTTGGAATTACTGCTGCAGAATACAACAAAATAAACAGCGGTTCTATAGTAAAAGTAAATTATATGGACAAAGCATATACTGGAAATATCGTTTCCATCGCGTCACAAGCTGGAAATAATGGATTGTACAATATAATAATTCAACTAGAAGAAAAAGTAGACATAATCGGAGACACAGCAGAAATACAAATTTCTAGTAACATAGACAAGTTTATGCTGCCATTAAATCTTGTTCATCCATTAGAAAAAAATGAAGGATACATATATATATTAAAAGACTGAGAACCTGAAACATTAAATATAGAATTATGACAAATACGAGGAAATGAAATTGAGGTACTTTCACAATTTCCACAATGAACAGAAATTATCATGAACAATATCGAAAATTACAATCCTAATATTCACAATTTAGTTATTGAATAACACTGGTCGTCATTCCTGCGAAAGCAGGAATCTAATAAATGCATAATATACGATTCCCGCCTTCGCGAGAATGACAACAAAATAAAATGACAAACAAACCAACCTTTATGTGTTTCAAACAAAATAAATGCTAGAAAAATACAAAAATATATCACAAAAATTAGAAAGCTGATTCTTTGGTTTTCGAATAAAAAAACGAAGAGTAACTTTTTTGCTTGTCTGATTAATTGTCGTAGCAGGAATGATGGCTCTAGTACAAATTCCCAAAGAATCTTCCCCAAAAATAGAGTTTGGAATCATCAGTATTACCACCGTATATCAATGATCTACTCCAGAGGATGTCGACTCATTAATAACAGATAAAATCGAAAAAGAAATCAAAGATACTGATGGAGTAAAAAAAATAAGTTCAACTAGTGCTGCAGGAGTTTCAAGTGTACTTATTGAATTTGACAATGATGCAGACATGACTCAAGCATTAGTTGATATCAAAGATAATGTAGACAGCGTAGATTTACCAAGCGATGCTGAAGATCCTATAGTAAAAGATATTTCTGCCAACAATGAAATGATGTTTGGTATAGTAATATATGGAGATGAAGACAAATTTTCACAATTCTATCTCAGAGAGAAATGAAGAGAATTAAAAGCTAATTTAGAATGACAATGAACTATCAACAGAATAGATTTCAACTGAAGTATGAACTCTGTAGGAATGGTAAATAGTGATTGAGACAGTTTTTATGACATAGAAGTACTATTAAACAAACAAAAAATAGAAGATTTATGATTGAGTAT
This sequence comes from Candidatus Absconditabacterales bacterium, assembly GCA_035446765.1. Lineage (GTDB taxonomy): Bacteria > Patescibacteriota > Gracilibacteria > Absconditabacterales > Absconditicoccaceae > JALOAF01. The sequence continues at coordinate 37,860 of DAOTFU010000002.1, read as the reverse complement.
CTTACAAGTTAGACAAGCAATTCAATCACGAAACTCTAATCAACCTCTATGAAATCATACGGTTTGAGAACTGTCTTACGACTTTAGAATCCAATGAGAATTAAACGATATACAAGAATTGAGAGATGTCCCTATAAACACTCAAAAATGAACAATTCACTTGGAAGATATAGCTACAATACAAAAAGTATTAAACAATGATAATATACAAAAAGCTGGTACATATCAATTATCATGACAAAACTATGTTACGTTGATATTCAACAAAGAAAAAGGGGATAATATATCTAATGCTGCTAAAGAGGCAAAAATATTATTAGAAGATGAGTTTGAAAAAACAACATACAAATGATTAAATTATGTTATCACACAAGATATTGCTGATATGTTGAGTGAAGATTATAATGCCTTGGCAAAAAATTGACTACAAACATTAGTTTTGGTATTTATTGCATTATTAATCTTTGTGTGATTTAAAGAATCATTAATTGCTTCTATCACCATACCACTAGCATTCTTGATCACATTTATAGTTCTAAAAAATTTAGGACTTAGTATGAACTTTTTGACCAACTTTAGTTTGATTGTAACATTTGGAATCGCTATCGATACCACGATTGTCCTCATAGAGTGAGCGCATGAAAAAATGAGACAAGGATTTACTCCAAAACATTCTATATTACTAGCTGTAAGAGAATATAAAACACCATTAATATCTGGTACTGCAACTACTGTTTGTGTGTTTATACCACTACTTACACTACCTGGTATCATGTGAAAATTCTTGGCATATATACCAATAACTATTTTTGCTACATTGGTTGCCGCCTTATTAATTTCACTAACAATCAACTCTGCACTATATTACAAATTATCGAAAAATAGTAAGTACTTCAACTCAAGTATTTGAGATACAGAACACATGAGAGAAGAACACAAAATATTATTGGCAGAAGATAGGAAATGAAAAGTTGAAAAACCAGAAGATGTTAAAAAGAAAAGAGAAATAATTTTGGAACAATTATCTGTACGATACTCTGAAAAATTATGATGAATACTTAAAAATCCAAAAAAAAGACTCATGAGTGTCATGATACCAATTTGAGCTTTAATATTGAGTTTCATTGTTATTGCACCTAATCTTTGATTTGAGCTATTCCCTGCTGGTGATAATGGATATATTTCCATGACATTAGAATGACCAAGTGGTACAACCAAAGAATCTATGGAAAAATACAGCAAAGATATCGACAATATCTTATCTCAACAAAGAGAAATAAAAGTGTATTATAGTGACATAAATTCTAACACAATAAGTACAAAAATCGAAATGTTGGCTCAATCTGAAAGAAGTGGAAGAAGATACAAAGATAGTCAAGAGTTAGAAAAATATTTGGACGAAGAATTTGCATATTTAAGATCTGAAGGATTGAAAGTAAATATCAAAGCACAAGAAAGTGGTCCACCATCTTCATCCCCTATCTGAATTAAATTAGTTACAGATGATATCAAATATCTAAATACATTAACTCAAGTATCTGCAGATTTTGAAGACTTCTTGATACAACAACCTTGAACCAAAAACATATCAAGTTCATCCAAAAAAAGTCCATGACAATTTGTTTACACATTTGACAAAGCCAAGATGGCGTTGATGTGACTAAATCCTAGTTCTTTCAATATAGAAATGTTTGGTGTAGCCAATGGAATTACAGCAGGAACAATTAAGGGAGATTATGACGATAATGACATTAAATTATATTTTGACTCCAACAAAGACAATATTAATCCACAAACTTTGGATGAAACAAATATAAGTACAGTAGCTTGATCAATTAATTTTGGAAATATTACAGACTATGAATTCAAAAATGCTATCCAATCTATCTCTAGAGAGGATAACAATATAATTATCTCTGTATGAGCAGATGTTGCTCCATGAATAAAAGCAGATGGAATACAATCAAATCTAACAAAATTTGCACAAGAATATGAATTTCCAGAACATATTACATATTCAATGTGATGAGAAAACGAAGAAAATGCAGAATTGATACAAGCTATTATGGTAGCATTTGCAGTAGCCTTACTTTGTATATTTGGAATATTAGTTCTTCAGTTTAATAGTTATACACAACCTGTTATTATACTATTTAGTGTGGCAATAGGACTATTAGGAGGACTCATAGGACTACGAATAACAGGACAATCATTTGGATTAATGTTTGGTATTTGATTTATAGCATTGACATGAATTGTGGTAAATGATGCTATAGTACTCTTGGATAGGACCAACAACAATATCAAAAAATGAATGAAAAAAATAGAAGCTATCAAAGAAGCATGAAAAGCTAGACTACAACCAATCATACTTACTACGCTTACTACATTCTTGTGACTTACTTCAATAGTATGAGATGCTATGCGAAAACCTCTAGCCATCACCATCATGGTTGGTATTATCTTTGGATCAAGTGTTACACTTTTTGTCATACCAAATATATATTTCGACAAAGAAAAACTCAAACATATATTTAGGAGGACAATAATCAGATATGGAATATATCTCACTCTACCACTAATAATCACAATAGCGGTAATGTTTATCCTGATGATATTAAACGTAAACACTACATGACTTTTTGGAAAACTATTTGGAGCAATATTTATATGATTTAACATACGATATTCATTTTACACAATACATGCACGATCTACCACAGGTCAGACTATCATACAAAAACAGCTTTGAATCAAAATATTGAACAAAGACAATACTATACTCACAGAAAAACAAGCCATCAAAAGATTTTTTGTAGCATGACTAACTACTATCTGACCACTATTGGCATGACTTATACTTATGTGATTGTTGTGACTCATATCAAGATGACTCTGAACCAGTATTGGTATGATTATACTTATAGTATGATATCTTGTTATTATTACAAAAAATATGATGTCTATACGAATAGACAATCACAACACCAGTATAGCAGACAAATACTGTCACACAAAAACAATTGATGAAAAAATAATCCAAGATTAAAAAAATCCCGCAAAATAAATTTCACGGGAGATCTCAAATACATTTTTTAAGCTCTTAAGATACTACGTCTGAAAATTCTATATCAGATGGTTCTTTCAAAACACCCTTTTTCAACAAATGAGGCCTAATGATAAGATGCCAAATAACGAACATTATACCACACAAACCCAAAACTATTGAAACAATCAAAGGTGAGTAATAAAAAGTAAATGCCCAAAGAAGCAAAAGAACTATGAAAATACCAACACATATTACAATACCATTCATCAATTCTGGTGTCCAAGTAAAAAACAAAAGAATCAACACAAACACTATCCAAATTACAATCTGATAAAGCAATCTAAGGTTTCTCTCAACAAAAACAACATCGGTTTGTTCAAATGTCTCAAAATTTACTATTTTCAGCTCAAATTTTATTTTAGCAGATTTCCAAAGGGTTGGTTTTGACACAATAGTATCTCTTTTTTCCAATATAACTGTTTTTTTGGAAACAAAGGCTTTATAGTAAGCCGGTATTACTTCCATTAACGAATCAGGTATGGATACGCCAAGTTTTTTATGGATTAAAACATCCTTCTTGCTTAAGCTGAAGCAACTATCAGCACTTAATAGTTCAAAATAAGACAACAAATTATTTTTAATACTATCAGACAAAAAAGGTGTCCAAGTACAGTCTTCCATGGCCTCAACAAACTGCTTACTTTTATCAACCTCTTCAAATGTGTCAAGTTCATTGTAACGACTACAAGAACTCAACAAACACATAGCTACAATAGCTATAAAAACGGTGAAAAATAAAAATTTATTCATAATAATTAGTTTTTTGTTTACAAAAACACTATAACAAAAAAATTATATATGTCAAATATTATTTATTGTTGTGATTATAAATTTTAAAATTATTTTTCTTCTTTCAATTTCTTCCAAAGCTTTTCTTGCTCTTTACTAAGTCTCCTTGGTATCTTTAAATCTGGCACTACATAAAGATCTCATCTCCTAGAAAGTAATCATCCACTACCAAATCATTTTCCACCAACTTTTATTTTCTCATCTATTTGAGTTCATTTTGGTATTTTAATCTTTATCTTACCACTTGGATGTTTAATCTCATATTCTCATCCAAGCACCAAATCATATATAGTCACTTCTTGATTTACATATATATCGTCTCATTTTCTTATATAATTTTTGTCTGAACTCACATGTATCTGTATATATAGATCTCATGCTGGCATACCATTTTTACCATCATCTCATTTCCCAGAATACTTGAGATAAACATCATCTTTGATACCAGCTGGTATTTTAATCTCCAATATTTCTTTTACCTCTTCAAGTCATCCATCAGAAAGCTGTTTTCCATCCTTAAAATAGATCTTTCCACTACCACCACACTCTGGACAAACGGTCTGAGTTTGCATCACACCAAAAGGTGATTGTACTTGCTGCACAACCCTACCACTACCATTACACTTTGTACAAGTCTTTTCTTCTGCTCACTCTACTACCTTTTTGCGAGTATAAGATATTTTTTTTGTAACTCATAGATAAGATTCATCAAAAGTAATTGTGACCTTTTTTTTGAGATCATCTCATTTGGTAGGTCTTCTAGATCCTCATCCAAATCCTCCAAATCATCCTCATCCACCAAAAATATTTCAAACTATATCTCACAAATCTCCAAAATCAAAATTGGCAGATCCTCATTGGAATCACCCAAATCCACCAGCTCATCATCCAAATCCTCCGAATCATCATTTTCTAAAAGCATCATATTGTTGTCTTTTTTGCTTGTCTCAAATCACCTGATGAGCTTCATTTACTTCTTGAAACTTTTCTTTGTTTCATCATTTTTTGTCTGGATGATGTTGTACTGCGGCCTTTCTAAAAGCTTTTTTGATCTCATCAGCACTAGCATCTTCAGACACTCAAAGTATTTCATAATAATTTTTCTTTGGATCAAAATCCATTTTTTATCATTTAATTTATAAATGTAAATAGCACTGAAAGTGCTACAGTGCTATTTTAAAGAAATTTATAAAAAATGCAAATTTATTTGAAACAAAATTATGTATTATTTTACTCTGCTTTCATTTTTTTTGGCAAAATATCTATTAAATCTTCTTTTGTTATTTCGTTTATTTCACCTTTAACATATTGTTCTCTTAATTCAACAAAACCATCATGAAAAGATGAATATTCTTTTTTTATATTATCTTTTATTACAGAGTCTTTTAATGTCTGTTTATTGTTATTTTTACCAGAGACCTGATCTATAATGTTTTGATTTTTTTGTTTTATATCAGAACTTATTTCATATAGATTATCAATCTCATCAAAATAAGCAATCTGGTAAAGCCAGTCCTTACCAACATTTTTAATAAATCCTTTTATATTATCTTGTGACAAATAATCCCAATTATCAGAAGTTCCAATATCTGTCAAAATATCTTTAGCGATAATGTTAAAACCAACCTTTCTTACATTTTCTTTTATTTCTCAAATATCATCATAATTATATTCATTACTTATTTCTTCTACTCTTTTAAGATAATTCTGATAATTCTGATAATTCTGATATTTCTCAAAATCTGAAATATCCAAATTCGCTCAAGTGCTAGAAGGATCTTCTAGTGTGTTTTCATCTGAAATACCCAAATTTGCTCAAGTGCTAGAAGGATCTTTTAGTGTGTTTTCAGTAGACCACTTAAGCTGATCATAAAATAACTTAACATTTTTTAAATTTTGAATAGATTCAATATCTATACTCATTATATCACTTAATTTCCATGGATTTTTTCTCAAAAGAATTCAATTTATTCCTCAAAGATTAGTCCTAGACTCTATGGCACCAGCCAATTCCATTGTTTCTTTCTTTTTATCAATATTCAAGTTTTCATAATAGTTAGCTTTCTGCATATTTTGTCTAAAATGTCAAAACATAGTTCATGATTTATGAAGATCATATCTTAAAACTTCTTTTGTTGAAGGAAGTGTATTAAGCATGTCTTCAAGTATATGCACATCATTAATCTTTAAATCCTTTAAAGCATTAAAATCATATAAATACTTTTGAAATACTGATCTTGAAACTAACTGGAAAGTATTTTCTCATCAACTTAATAAATCATTCATCAATTTCGATCAATTATCTATTTTATTTTTAATCTTACCTATTTGATCTGAATCAATTCTTTCATCAATTTGAAACTTATTCAATCATCAAACACCCAAAATAACATTATACATATATTTTAAGGTATCTATTTGAGATTTAAGTGTTCATTGACCATCAGGAGGCCAATTTTCAAAAATCTTAGCTACTATTCCAGCAGTAATTTCTACATTTTCAGACTTAAACATAGATTCCGTCATTTTTTTATCACCAACATTAGACTCAATTTCTTTAATAAGATTAAGCATATTTTCAGATTCATCAAATTTAGGACTCTCAACTAAATCTAATTCTGACTCAACATCTTCCTTTATTTCCTTTACAGGATTGCTCTGCTCTTTTTGTTGTTCTATTGCCATTATAATTAATTAATAAGTAAACTTTTTTTATATCTGATCTAAAATACTGTCTGGATCTTCTTGAGCTCTTTCTTTTTCTTCTTCAGCCCTCAATTGATCTAAGTATTTAGAAGCATTGTCAAACTTATGTAAATCTTCTTTTACATTTTTTTGTTTTATATTTTCTACAGAAACTTCAAAATCTTTGTAAATACTCTCCAACAAGCTTTCACTTACTTTTTTTTGTGTTTGCATAAAATCAAAAATCCTCAAAGCTTGTGTATTTCACCTATCTTTCAAATTAGTAATTATATTCATAGATATACTATACTTGTCATCATAGGACAAAGCATTAAATTTATCCAATTTTTCTTGTAACATACATTTTCACAAAATATAAATCTTTACTACACAATTATAAACAAATAAAACAATAAACAAAAAAAACACCCAAAATTGGGCCTACTGTTGTTGACAAAAAATAAAAATATGATAAAACAAACAACCATTATACAAAATCTATATTCATTCACTTTTCTATAGCCTTATTCATTTCATCTCCACCTGGTATAATTCCCATCAAATTGTCTCGATTATCACCTATTTCTTGATCTATAATTAATTTTTCCAATTTAGCTTTTTTAATTCACTCAAAACTAGAACCAGGATTTAACAAAACAGTCTCGGACAATTTAGATCAAACTAAGTTCAAATTAAAAAATTCATTTTTACTGACATCTAATATATTCAAATTTGGAAATGTTTTTAAAAAATCAAAATTGTTTATTTTATTTCCCGAAAGAAAAAGACCCCTTAAATTACTAAATTTTTCTCTATTTCTCAACGTAAAACCAAGGCTTGTAATACGATTATTTTCTGCTTTTAAAATCCTTAAATTATTCAATCATTCTAATTCCAGGTCCGATAAAATAATCGCATCTTCTCATTCTCAAAAAGCATTGTCGCTCAAATCTAAAACTTCTATATTTGATCTTGCTTTTTCATCAATCATCATAGTAGAAAAAAATATAAGACTATTGTGGCTAATATTTAAGATTTTCAGTTTATTACAGCCTTCAAAAATACTCCCAATGCTAGGTGCATCTAAATCTTCTATAGCATTGTATGATAAATCCAATGATGTTAGCTCTGACAAATCTCCCATAAAACCAACATAATCAATATTATTTTTAGACAAATCTAGGCTAGTTATTTTGGGTTCTAATGCCACAATATCTGACCAATAAGTCTCCAAATGCACAGAAGAAATTTCTAACTCTGATAAATCTAAAAAACCACTACCATCATAATTTTCGATAGCCTTCTCTATACCCTCATGTTCTTTCATTCGCTCTTTAAAATCACCCAATTCCTTATCTGTTTCTTTAGTAGTCCTTAAAATTTCTTCCTCCAATCAATCACTCTTTTGTTCAATATTTCTCATTATAAAATCTCAAAAAATAAATCTAATCTTTTTTAAGGTTTTGCAAGCCACAAGGCACTTTTTTGATCACAAATAGATAAAAATTCACACCAAAAAAGACCAAAGCCATCATCACAAAAATAATTATTTTGTTAAGTCTGTTTGCAGACTGCATCAACATCAAAATCATCATCACAAAAGACCATATCCACACAAAAGCTCTCACTTCTGGTCTTGTTCGCTTAAGTCACAAAAGTCTATGATGTATATGTGTATAGTCTCATTTCATAGGATTTTTTTTCAAAACCAATATCCTATAAAATCATACCCATATAGCATCAAATATCACCAAAGAAAGTGCAACTACCAATGTTCATATTTTTGCTCCTCAAACTACAGACAAATAGGCTAAACTAAACCCAAAAAACATTATTCCCACATCTCTCAAAAGTCACAAAGGCTTGTATTCAAATATAGTAGAAATCAAGCTTACAAAAAACAACACAAGCGACAAATTTGAAACCATCACAAGTACATCCCAATTGTTAAATTCAGTATAATATCTCATTACCACAAATTTGATCAACAAAAATATAGTAAGAAATCATATTGCGCTCACTCCACTAGCTTGCCCATTGATCCCATCAATCCAATTTACTGCATTGATACAAAGCATAGCCCACACTACAAAAAATATTACAAATATATACTGTGGTATTTGCCACACCCAATCTCAAATCAACAACTCTTGTCAAACTCATATTCATCATATATACACAGCCAATATTGCTCATCCTATATGTGCCAACAGTCTTATTATCTGTGGTATTCTAAATTTTATCCTCCCCATATAACCCAACTCTTCAACCAACTCTACCACAAAAATAGGCAAAACTCACAAAATTAATCACAAAAATATATTATTTCATGCTATCTCTGGAAAAAACAAAAATATCCCTAAAACAAAACTTATATAAGCAAACACTCACATCAAAGTCGGCACCGGTCATCTCACTCATTTTAAATCTGCTCCAGGTCTGTCCAATATCCCAAATTTTTTAAACAAAAAATGTCACACAGCAAAAATCACAAATATAAACACAAACAACAAGATATAAGTCATTAGTTCTATTGAGAATAAAAAATATTTAAATATAAAATAAATAATCTACAAATTTTTGCAAACAAAAAAGTTGTTTGTTGTTATTAAATATAAAATAATAACAACAAACAACTATTAAAAAACTACAGTTCCTCAACAATTTTTTGTATTTCTTTTTGAACCGTTTCTTTATCAAACTGATCAATCAAAAAACTATATCCAGAACTAATAATTGAAGCATAACTTTCCTCTTTAAAAAAGATAATGTCTACTTTTTCAGAAACAATAAACGGATCTCCATAACTATACTTTTTCATCTCTATTCCCCATCCCCAAAATTTGTTCTTAAGGTCAATTTCTAACTCAGTACACTTTTTAAAGATCTCAGCATGTTCAGGTTTTTCAAAATTCTTAGGATTTGAAACTTCATCAGCAGATGCGGATCTATGATAATGAAATTCCTTCATCCAGTGAAAAAATGGATTTTTGTTTTTACTCATATCACAAATTTTTAATTTATATTAGTAAATAATCTATAAATAACTAGAATCAAATGTCAAGTTTTCTTTATTCCTTGAAAACTAAAAATTTTTCTACATACTATTATATCATAAACTTATTATTTCTGAACTATGAATTTTAAATTATGAATTAAAGAAAATGGATAACTTAAACAACTTAGACCACAAAAAACAAGAACTAAAAGTATTTCTAGCAGATATCGCTCCCAAAACACTTTCAAAAGAAATACTATGAGATAGGATGAGTGAACTAGAAAATCTAGTAAACACTTTTTGAGGTTTGGTAATTTTGACCAAACTACAAAGAAAAGATCAGCCAGACCTTCAAACATACATAGGAAAATGAAAACTAGAAGAAATCACAGAAGAGATGATCAGAGTCTGAGCAAATCTTTTGATAATTGGAAACGTATTAAAACCATCTCAATTGTTTAAAATAAACGAAAAACTTCGCTTAGCAAGTGAAGAAGCTTGACTTATAGAACCAATTAGAGCTCGAGACAGGATAGATTTAATATTAAAAATATTTGATAAACACGCTGATAGTGTAGAGGCCAAATTACAAATAGAACTAGCAGCAATCAAACATATGTGACCAAGAATTTTTGGTATGGGAATGGAACTAAGTAAACAAGGATGAAGTAGTGGTGGATGATGATGAGCCATGAGATGACTTGGAGAAACCAACACAGAAAGAATGAAAAGACACCTCAAAGACAAACAAGCCAAGATCAAAGAAAAACTAAAAGAATTTGAAAAAATGAGAAACCTACACAGACAAAGTAGATTAAAAAAATGACTTCCTATCGTATGAATAGTTGGTTATACCAATGCTGGAAAATCATCTCTACTAAATTCTCTCACTAAAAAATGAGTACTAGCTGAAAACAAACTTTTCGCTACACTTTGAACTCATGTATGAAAAATGTTTTTGTTTACAGATCCAGAAAAAGGAATCGGACAAGAAATACTATTGAATGATACTATATGATTCATCCGCGATCTTCCACCAAAACTTATTGATGCTTTTTCTAGCACATTAGAAGATAGTATAGAAAGTAAGTTTTTATTACACATCATAGATGCTTCAGACCCTTTCGTACAAGAAAGAATCAATGTAGTAAATGAAATATTGGATGATATTTGAGCAAATCAACCTAGAATTATGGTACTCAACAAAATTGATTTAATTGATGACAACAAATTAAAAGAATTAAAAGAAAGATACAAAAAATTTGACCCAATATTTATTTCTGTCCATCAAGAAATCGGCATAGAAAAACTAAAAGAAAAAATAATTCAACAATTAAAAAAGCCTGAATAAAAAATTCAGGCTTTTTTATAAAAATAAATTAAATTTTTTCTAAAGATTTTCTGCTGCCCATTCAGCCAACAAACTACGTTCTCCTTTTTTAAACTCTATATGTGCTGCATTTTCAAATTCTTTAGCTCGGTCAACTAAATAAGTTAAACCATTAGAATGTGCATCCAAATAAGGATGATCAATTTGATGTACATCTCCTGTAAAAACAACCTTTGAATTTTCTCCCATTCTAGTTACTATTGTTTTAATCTCCCTGGGAGTAAGATTCTGAGCCTCATCAACAATAAACAAAGTGTTGTTTAAGCTTCTTCCTCTTATAAAAGCCAGCGGCTCTACAACAATTTTTCCATTTTCCAAATATTCATCTATTTTTTGTGATGCTTTTTTTGCTTCCCCTTTTTGTTTTTTTAACACTGAAATGTTGTCATATAAGGGCTGCATATAAGGACTAATTTTTTGTAACGAATCACCTGGAAGATATCCCAAATCTTTATTACTAAGAGCAACTATAGGACGAGCAATTAAAACTTGATCAAAAACTTTTTTATCCAACAAGCACAAAGCAGCACCTATAGCAACTAAAGTTTTGCCTGTGCCAGCCTTGCCTGTAAATGTCACAAGATTTATATCACTGTCCATAATCACATCTATACCAAAAACCTGCTCTGCATTTCTAGGTTTAACACCATTATACATATCTTTTTTTACAACAGAATGTATAAATTGTTTTTTTTCATCTAAATTTTGTTTAGATGTTTCCAAAACAAACCTTGCCAAACCAGAATTAGAATGATTTTTTAAAATAAAACACTGATTAGGCTTCGGATTTTTATCAAGAATTATTCTTATTAATTCTTCTTGTCCACTTTTAGAGCCTGAAAATATTTGAGAAACTTGCTCTTGGGTACAATCTTCAATCAAAGAAACACCAGAATACAGCTGCTCTAAATCTTCTACTCTATCATTTTTATAAGCCTCTACAGAAAGACCAAAAGAAGCCGCCTTAAGTCTTAAATTTACATCATTAGAAACAAAAACAACCTCTTTCTGCTGCTTATTAGATTTATTGTATTTTGTTTGTAAATTAAGGGCTGCACTTATGATTTTGTGGTCAGGAGTATCATCTTTCAGTCTTTTTTTTACCTCAAGATTTAATGTCTTCAAAATATATAGGGTTATTTTTCCCTTACCATGACCCAAAGACACACCAGCATTAAAAATCTCAGGAGAAAATAACTTATCTAGCTCTCTAGTAAAAACACGAGCATTTTCTCCTATTTGAGTTGATTGAGTTTTAAACTTATCCAACTCGGCTATAATCTCCATTGGTATTGTAACGTCATGTTCCCCCATTTTAAAAAACGAATATGGATCATCCAATAAAATGTTGGTATCCAAAACAAAATTTTTCTTTTTTTTTGCCATAATTTTCTTTTTTTTATTTTTGTTTATTCTTTAATTTACACTTATTTGAGGCTCCTTACTCCTCATTTAAAATATTAAATACCTTTTATTTTCAAAAAATATATATCGAAAACAAAATAAAAGTCAACCAATAAAAAACTAAACAAATTAATGTTTAGTTTTAAATTTTTTACCAAAACTATTTATGGTGTAATTCTATTGTGATATCTTGGGAAAGGAATTGCTTCTCTAATATGTTGAAGACCACAAATCCACATTACCAATCTTTCTAATCCAAACCCAAACCCAGATGTAGTAACTCATCCATATTTTCTTATGTCCAGATATCGATCATAATCTTTCAGTTCATACCCATGATCCAATATTTTCTTTTTCAATATTTCATAATCTCATATCCTTTCAGAACCTCATATTACCTCTCCATATCATTCTGGGGCGAGTAAGTCACTACACTTTGCAGTACCAGGATAATTTGGATCTTCAGGCATATAAAAAGCTTTTATATGCATAGGAAAATTTGTCACAAAGATTGGTTGATCATACTTTTCTGTCAACATTTTTTCATCATCTGCTCACAAATCTTCTCCATCTTTTATATCAGATCACATGGCTTGAAGCTCTTTTATCACTTCAGCGTGTCTTTTACGCAAAAACGGTTTTTGTATATTTTCCAATTTACTTACATCTCTTCAGAGGATTTCAAGTTCTTGTTTATTTCTTTTCAACACCTCCTGCAAAATAAAATGTATTAAATTTTCCTGAATTTCCATATTTTTGTCACTATCACAAAATGCCATCTCTGCGTCCATCATCCACAACTCATTCAAATGTCTTCTTGTTTTACTTCTTTCTGCTCTAAAAGCAGGACCAAAATCATAAATATTTCTATGGCCCGCTATAGCTGCCTCAATATACAATTGACCAGTTTGATTCAAAAACATTTTTTCTCCATTTGTGTGTTCTGTCTCATACAAAGAAGTGCTGTCTTCTGCACAAGTAGCAGTAAATATGGGAGAATCTATTTTGGTAAAGTCGTTGTCTCTCATCCAATCATAAGTAGCATGTATTATAGTATCTCTAATCCTTTGTATAGCCCATTGAGACTTAGACCTCAAATACAAATGTCTATTGTCAAACAAAAATTCTACACCATGTTCTTTTTGACCCAAAGGATAATCTTTTGATACATTTAATATTTCAAATTCTTTTGTCTGAAGCTCATACTCTTCTTTTCTAGGGTGTTTACTTATTTCTCATACAAATTTTACCACAGATTCTACTCCACAATTTTTCAAATTATTAAAATTATTTTCTCAAACTACATTTTCTTCTACTATACACTGAATAAATCCTGTACCATCTCTAAGTTCTACAAACCCAATTTTTCCTGAAAACCTAATATGTACAATCCAACCAGACAGCTCCACTTGTTTTCATACATCATTAGATCCAATTTTTTTGATCAAATCCATTTTTATTGTTTGAAAAAACTAAAATAACTGTTGCTTATTTATAATATATAATCATAAAACAATAAACAACCAAATCAATATACCAATAAGCCAATATTTTTCAAACACAAATTGAAAAAACAAACGGTTTTCATATAAAATTATTGTTTATTTATAATTTAAAAAATGACAAACACACACATATTTATTTTAATATGATTTCTAATCATATTGCTTGCAGCATCTTATATCAAAAATCGAATCAAATATATTGTCACAATTTTGTCTTGTATATGAATACTGATCACAATAATTTTTATATTTGTACCACTATACGAAAACTGACCAAATGAAAATATTTTTCACCAAAACTTTGAAACAAAGATAATCACATACTCCAAAATAGACCTAAACTCAGATGGTTCTATAGTACAAATAAACAAAAAAGAATACCCCATAAAAAAATGAACACTGGAATATAACCTCAAAACAAAGCCAGATACAGATACCAATATACTTTTTAAATCAAACAAAAAATATTCAAACACATTTATATATATTTTATTTCCTTATGGTGAATTTGTCAAAATATATCCACAATCTGCATTAAAAATAAGCCAAAATAAACAAATAGAAATAATAACATGAAATATAAAATATTATCCAGAAGGATATCAACAATTTATACTCACATGAAAATTACTACCATCATTGGTAGTAAACGAAGAAAGTATAAAACAAATGACAGAATATTATCAAACAAAACTTATAAAAAATATACAATGACAACTATGATGAGAAATAAACCAAAACACCTATATAAACAAATTTTCAGAAGTATTCTTGATATTTTTATCCAAAATATACCCAAAAAAATATAAACAAAATCTACAAAACTTTTATGAATTTCAAAAATATTTAAACCTAGAAAACAACACAAACCAACCAAAAATATTTAACAAACAAAATATAAACCAAGATTTATTAAAATGAATTAAAGAAGGAATACAAAATATAGAAACTTTAAAATAATTTTTTCACATTTTCTCAACTTTTTCACAAAATACTATACCAACTTTTTGACAAATATTGTCACATTTTGACAATTTAACATCTTTTCCACATAAAAACCTCTTGATATAAAACCAATTAAAAACTAACAAAACTAATTTTAACATTTTAACATATAACCATTCATTATCATTATTATTAATTTTTTATAATATATTTATATTAATATAATAAATAAAAAAGAATTTATTTGTTGAAAATAAAAACACAAACAATATAAGGATTTTAATTTATATTTTAAAAATACAAATGAACTTATTTAAAAGGATTTTATTTTGAATAATATTTACAACAATTATAGTTTATTTAATATTTTTGA
Organism: Candidatus Absconditabacterales bacterium; assembly: GCA_035446765.1. Lineage (GTDB taxonomy): Bacteria > Patescibacteriota > Gracilibacteria > Absconditabacterales > Absconditicoccaceae > JALOAF01. Next base: position 22,662 of record DAOTFU010000002.1, on the reverse strand, counting down.
TGATTAATTGAATAAATTTTGTAAATGAAGCTCAAATAGATCAAAGGACTATTATATTTATATTGTACATTATTATATTTGCTTATTATCTTATATTTTATGTTGCTAAACCAACATATATCAAAAAATATAAACTACGAAACACTTTAATATGAATATTTGTAATCACAGCCAGTCATTCTTTTTTGGCTAATGATCCTATACAAAAAATATATTTTGCAGATATTTTTACAGTAATATGAATATTTTTAACTATAATATGACCCACAAACCTACTTATTTCCAAAAAACAAAAACAAAAACAACAAGAAAAAAAGATGGAAGTAATAGAAGCTTAAAAAAATTTATTTGAACAATATAAAATCCCGCAAAAACATGTGGGATTTTTTGATTTTTTTCTATAAAATCATTATAATTACTATATATTTTAAAATCTTCTAAAATTAAAATGAATAAAATAGAAAAAAAAGAATGACTAGCTTGAGTTTTTGAATGAATTTCTGGTGGCTTAAAAGAATTAATGGAAAAAATAACTTGATGAATAAATGAAATATTGGTAAAACTTTGACTTAAAAAAGAAAAAGAAATAAAAGAAGAAACAGAAAATTCAAAAGAAGAACAAATCAAACTTCAAATATGAATAAAAATAGAAAACAATCAAGAATATAAAGATTTTATTTCTTGATTAGAAAATATTTATGATAATGAAGAAATTTTTAAAAAAATAAAAGAAAATGTAGAATATGAAATATTTCAAAAAACAGACCAAATAAAAGATATAGATAGTAATATATCAAAGACAACAGAAGAATTATTAAAAAATATAGAAAAAATAAAAGAAGACAAAATATTAAAAGGTATAATATCAGATATATATGATGATGAAGATATAGAAAAAAAATATTCAATCAACCAAATTGTAAAAATATATAAAGAAATAAAAGAAACCAAGGAAGAGGATGAAGAAACGATAAAAGAAGAGGTATTAGAAAAATTAAAAAACCAACAATAATTTAAAACAAAAATATTTCCATGTCTCGAAAACAAGAAGTAGCTAAAGAATATATAGATCATATTTCCACAGAAGGAAATGTTTTTGAAGAATGAAGTATTTGAGAAATAACAAAACAAATAGAGTCAGCAAAAAATCAAATCAGAGGACTAAAAGATGAAATAGATTCTTCTATATCAAGCATATCTGGTAAGGAGAAAATATCACCAGACAAAGAAGAAGAGATTAAAAAAACAAAACTAGACACAACACAAAAACTGATTGATTTTATTGCAAATGATAAATGACTTTTAAAACAAATAACCTGAGGTTTGATTTTAGATATAAACTTTATGTGATTTACATCAGATTTTGTAAAAAAAATAAAAAATGCACAAGAGCTTATCAATCAAGAAGGTATTACAGAAGAAGATGCTAGAGAAAAACTTTGATTAGACACTATTGTGTCTTCTCAAAACACAACAACAGAAAGTGAAAATATAGAAAATAATTGAAATTTATGATATTTTTCTATTAGTGCACTATCATTATTAGAAAACCAAGAGATGGAAGAATTGAGAAAAGCATCTGAAGCACCAAATAGTATAAATTATTTGGAAAACACAACATATTTAAAATATTTAAACAACATTGAAGCTGAATTGTGACTACCAAAAGACACACTACAGAGTGTTTGTCTTGCAGAAAGCGCTTGATATCTTTACAAATGAGGCTCTTTGATTGGTTCTAGTGCTGGAGCCCAGGGTTTGTTTCAATTTATGCCTGGTACAGCAGACAGTTATATGAAACACAACTTATTAAAAGATAAATATTGAAAAAGATTTAGAAATAGAGAAAAATTTTTAAAAGACCCACTGGCCACAGCTCGATCTTCTGGTATTATGCTTTCAGACAATATGTCAAAATATTGATTTGATCTACCATCATCGTTGGCATGATACAATCGATGACCATGAAATATCCAAAAAATATGATGAAAAATTGATTGATCTAATTTTAATAAACTCCCAACAGAAACACAAAATTATGTCAAAAAAATATGTAATAATATTTTAAAGCTAAACTGAAAAACACAAACAGAAGAAATCAATAGTCTTTTGTTGGATATCAATAATCTACCCACATTACAAAAAAACAAGATATTAAAATGACCAGAAATTGTAGCAAAAAGGAGAAACGAGTTTGGTGGTATAGGAAATTCTATTATGACATGATTTCAATGATATTATGAGAAAACATCATTTAAAAACATGAATTGAGTTGAGTGAAAAACCACTAGAACACACCCAGATATCAAAAAATATATAGATCAATGAGTTTCTTATAAAGATTCGGTAGAAAAGTATATAGAAGAAAATGTAAAACAACAAAAAGTAAAAAGTTTTATTTTATATTTTTGAGCAAACACACAAGATGTGGCACAGACATTTTCTGATTTAAAAACTTGGTGTGAAGTTTTAGAACAAAAATGAATACAACCGGTTCTTTGTACCTGTATATGATCACAAAATCATCCACACCTTATTGAATTAAACAAAAAAATATTAGAGCTTCAAAACAAATATTCAGTACTAGATTTTGCCTCTAGAGAAGACCTTATAGCTATGTGATCTAACGAACATCCTACATGAAAATGATATCAAGTAATGGAAAATTTGATAATGGAGGAAGCAAGTTTTGCTTAAATTATTTCTTTGGTTTTCTATAAAATCCTATCAAAAATCCAACCACAGAAAAGATTAAAAAAATTACTATTCATCGAATTCGAGCTTTATCCGGATTCATTTTTTACTTTTACTTAAAATAAATTTACCACTAGTTTTACAATAGCATAAGAAAGTATTGAAACAAATATAGCTATCATAGACCCTATTACCATATTGTTTGCTTTAGTCATTTGTTCTTTGTCCCCGCTAGCAGTGATTAATTTTAAACCAGCTACTACCAAAAGCACCATAGCCACTCAAGCTATAGCAAACCAAAGATAGTCATTTACTATTTGTATTATATCAAACACCGTACTTTCATCACTTTCTACTTGTGTTGGTCATGTTACTACTATATCTTCTTGTCCGCTTGGAGTAGGTACTTGCAAAGTAATACCAAAAACATTTAATAGATTCAATCACAATAAACTAATTCAAATTATAATTTTTGTAAGGTATTTTTTCATTTATTTTTTAATATATAGCATCTCCTGACATTTCTTCTTCACAGAAATACTTAAATAAACTTATATCAATATAACAATTGTTTGAGTTATTTCAAACCATAAATCCACGCTTTCATCATAATTCTTCACACTCTTGTTTAGTTTGGTCTGGCAAATAACACTTACTTCACACACTTCTGTTGTTGTCCCATTCATATCATATTTTATCTTCACATATATATTTTTCTATTTTTTGATTGTTTTCTACATTTATATAACAAGTATTTGGATTATTTCAGATTTGTGAACCACGATCTCAACCCAAACTATCACACTCTGATTTCGTTTTTGATTCTACATAACATTTCTTATTTTTATTCGCATCATTATCTCGCAAAAACGCTTCATTTCAAAGTATTGTTCACAAATTTAATATTTCTTCGCAAATATATTGTCTTGTGTCATTATTGCTTATTGTGTTATTAGCTACCCTACAAGAAAGTTCTTGATTTTCTGATATATCTTTGTCTGTTTCAAGACTACTTTTTGGTATAGAAACAATCAAATTTATTATTCACACACTCATAAGCGCTATTACTATACCACCAGCCACTCGTATCAAATTATTTTTTGCTTCTGCAGACTTCCAATCTTTACCAGACAATATTTCTATCATATATTTTACTGCATTGAAAATAATCATAGTAATAGAAAGTATTATAGTCATTCTCAACAAAAATTTTGTGATCCTTACTATCAGTGGTGGTTTACTATTTATTTGAAATGCTTGTATATCTCGATCTCCTCACATTTCTGTACATTGGCTTTCTGTAGCAGCTACAAATTGTCAGTTTACAAAACATCATTGTCACATGTTTTCATTCATTCACACACTCATAGATTCTCTTAATATTTCATTACCTACAGCATTTTTATTGCTTCACAGGTTTATTACAGCATCGTATGACATAGCAGGTTTAAAGGCTTTTTCCATCAAGTCGTCTGCAGACACAAAGTTTAACAAAAATAAACTTATACTCAAAAATAAGAAGCTAAGTCCATATATCCAAATATTTTTTTTAAAATATTTTTTAAACATATTTATATATTTTCAAGTAAACTTTCAGCTTCTTCTACTTCTTTTTCTCTTACATCTTCTTCTGTATCTTTCATTTTTTCCATTTTTTCTTGGTATTTTACTGCATCAAATCTAGATTCATATTTTTCTTTTATTTCTTCTTTCTTCTTTTCATATTTTGCTTCAATTTCAGCTATTTTGTTTTTTTCTCTGGTCAAAATATCTCTCAATTTTTCTATTTGTTCTGGGTTCATCATTGGTACTAGATTAAACCAACTTTGTTTTTCTTCTTTTTTGGATAAAGACCTAGACTCCAATACCAACATTACCAAGTCAGTTTCTTTTTCCAAAAAATCATCTGGTATATTTAGCTCTATAGCCAATTCTTGCAGATTTTCTGGTATAAGTTTTTTTACTAAATCTTTGTTTGCCATTTTTTTAATTTTTATTTACATTTAAAATATTATTTTTCATTTTCTTTACTTTTTTGAGCAATAAGTCGTTCCACATCTTTAGGGTCTACGATTCATTTCTCTACCAAATTTTTTGCATATTGTTTTAGAGTAATCATTCATATCATATTAGAAGTCTCTATAATGCTATCGATTTGATCAATATCTTTTTTCTTTATATTTGTTTTTATAGATTGTGTGTTCAACAACAATTCAAATATACCTACCCTAGTGCTTGCGTCCTTACTTTTTACCAAAGCTTGAGATTGTATTCAAACAAGAGCTTCAGAAAGTCTGTCTGCTATGCTTCATTGTATTTCTGGTGGGAAGAAAGATATAAATCTATTTATTGTATTAGATGCAGAATTTGTATGTAAAGTACTAAAAACCAAGTGTCATGTTTCTGCCAAGTTTAATACTGATTCTGCTGTCTCTCTATCACGTATTTCTCCCACAAACAATATATCCGGGTCTTGTCTCATTGCAGACCTCAGGGCGTTTTCAAAAGACCAAGTATCGTGTCCTATCTCTCTTTGTGATACTATACATTTTTTTGGCTCAAAAACATACTCAATAGGATCTTCAATTGTGATTAAGTTTTCAGGTCTTTCACCATTTATTTCCTCAAGCATTGCTACAAGAGATGTTGATTTACCACTACCAGTAGGTCATGTTACCAAAAACAATCATTTTTTCTTATTTAAAATATTTTTTCTGATACTTTCTGCTATGTTTGTAAACATTATGTCTTCCAGTTTTCTAGCTTCTCTACCAATTTTTCTCATTACTACTCATATTCTACCTGTTTTTAAATATGCGTTTACTCTATATGGCGTCTCATCTTTTGATACATAAGCAAAGTCTGATTCTTTGTCTCAAAGAAACTTATCAAATCTTTGTGGGTTTCATTGAAATAGTTGTCTCAAAATTATTTCCATACCCTCTCAAGTCATTTTTCCTGCTTTCTCTTCTCTGATTATCTCGCCATTTAGTCTATAAGATATACACTCACCACTAGATAGGTGAAGATCAGAAATATTAGGATTTTGTGCAATCATTCCTAATATTTTTTCTATATCTATTCCTGGATTTTCCATGTATTTTTTTCAAAAATAAATTTTATATACAAATTATACACAAAAAACTATATTTTGTCAAAAAAATCACCCCCAAAAATATTAAGCAATTGACAGTTTCTACAAATTATGTTGTTGAAAAAAAGATACTATTTTTTATATATAAATATGTTTATAAAATATTTGAGACATATGAAAAAATATTTTTTATTATTAGTCTTTTTTAGCGTTTTTTTGTCTGGATGTAGTCAGTCTGTATCTGATGACATAGATTTTTCCCAAAATACAAAAAATTTTCAAAACAGCATACAAAAATTACAACAAAACATATCTACGTTTTCTTGAGATCAAAAAAATCAGCTAAAACTTACACTTTACTGAGATAATAATGATTTTAAATTAAACTTTGATTTGGCTATTTCATGATTTTCAAATATATTTTCATGATATTTTGATGAGCATTCTTCTTTTGACTTATATTTTCGAGACAAGAGAGAAAAAAATGAACAATCAATATCAGGACAAGTTTTGTACAAAAAAACAAGAAAAAACAAGTTTCTTATGCAAAAAAATATATTGTTTGATATATGAAAATGAAATTTTCAATGAGACTTACTGACCCTTATTTCTCAAAATTTAGATCAAAAACGAATATTATTAGACCAAAAAACAAAAGACCAAACAATAAATATTTTTGATATTTTTAATACATTAGACACACCAAATGTTTTTCAAGCAATTAAATATACTAGTTATGAATGATATCCTGCCCATAAGGTGTCCATGGACAACGAATTTAAGCAAAAGTTCTTTCAAGACACAAGTATACAGATTTTAGATTTTGACTGAACATTGGTATATAAATGAGAAAAACAATCTTTGCTTAAAATAAATAGCCTTACTTTATTGTTAAACGACAAAAATATTTATTTACAATGAGAAATATCTAATAATCAAATAGCTTTTAAATATGATACTCTTTCTGATTTTCCAAACTTACAAGCATTTAGTATTTTATTTGACAAAAAACAAACACACATTTCTTATCACAAAAACCAAAACTATCAAAACATTTTTGAAATACTTTTACATCTACAAAATAAAAAAACACCAGACAATAAAACCTATTTTATAGATTGAGAGTTAAATATTTCTCCTATGTTTGTATTTGGAACAGACCTTGAAAAAGATATCAAAATAGACATAAATGGCGAATATGTTTTCAACCACACATCAAATGTGTCTTTTAGACCACCAGACAGCTATGTCTTTTTGCAACAAATTTTGTGAGATCAGTTTTTCTTTCAAGACATGATTAATCAAAATATTTATTAATTACAAACAAAATGAAAAAAAGGTTTAAACACAACAAAATATGACAAACAGACAACTATATACAAAAAAATAATTTTTTTTCTTTTTCAAACTTATTAAAATATTTTGTGATTCTTTGATCTTTGGCCTTAGTTATTATTTTTTGAAAATACTTGGTTAGATGAGCACAGATTACTTTTTGATTTTTGTGACATTCAACCGTAAAGACAGTGAGTGAAAATTTGTGATCTGATATGATACAAGATGAGTATTGAAATATCAACGTGATGTTGGTGGGTGTTTGATGAGAAAATCACCACTGATGATATCTTTCTGACACAATAATTGTTGCCTCTTGGGATCCATGATTGTGATCAGTAACTATGATATCTATACCTAGAGATTTTTATGTGTTGTCTACTGGATATCAAGGTAGGATCAACTGACTTTTTGCACGCTGATACAATAAAGAACACAATGTCTGATCATGAGCAGAAAATCTTTTAATAAAAGTAGAAGAAATTGTCTGATTGGAGATACCATATTACGCAGTAGTAGATTTTCAATGATTTAAATGAGTTATAGATACTTTGTGAGGTATTGATATGTACATTCCCAACACAATACACGATACTACTTATCCAGATGGTAATTTGTGATATATTACTTTCCATATATCAGCATGACATCAGACTTTGGACTGAGAAACAGCTCTTATGTATGCTAGATCTAGACACACCACTTCTGATTTTTCTAGATCCCATAGACAACAAGAAATCATAAAAGCAGTAGTAGACAAACTATTACAAAAGCAAAACATTACAAATGTTGGTAAACTAAAACAATTATATTCTCAGTATACAGAGATGGTGACCACAAACATATCTCTCAAAGAAATGATATGAGCGTTCAAATATATATACAATTTTGAACATATGTTTACATTCAATTTAAATACATATTGTAGCTATAGATCATATGCTATGACTGATCCTGGTTGTTTTTTGTACAATGGCGATAGAAGTGCTTACGGTGGTATGGCAATTATGGTACCAAACTGATCTACACCATCCAATGTTTCGTTTTATGACTACATACAAAATTTCACCTTTTTTACCACACACAATCCATGATATCTGATAGAAAATCCAAGAATTCTTATCAAAAATGGTATAAACAAACAATATGCTTACAACAACTGAAAGTCTCCTACTTGATGGGCGAATAAACTTGCCGTTAAGCTAAAAAAATATTGATTTAATATAGCAGATATAGATAATTCAGATGAAAAGTTTTTGCAAACAACGGTAATTACTTATGACAAAAAATACAACAGCACCATAGAAACTTTACAATACTTTTTGCCAATCAATCAGATAGAAAGATCATCTTTGATGACATGAGAAGAACTAGAATATGACATGGAAATTATATTGTGAGATGATTTTATAGACTATATTATTCAGTCACCCTTTAGTTATGAAAAGTAGTTTACTTACCCAACTTTTCACCTTTAACTTTTAACTATTTTACTGTGTTCCCAGAGCAAGTTATATCACAAAAAGAAAAATTATTTAAATATTTTGATACACTTTGACTTGATTCAAAAAAAATAAAAAATCACAACATCTTTTTGCAGACATTTGTACATAAGTCTTATGCAGCAGACTTCAAAGAGATACTTCCACACAATGAAAGGTTGGAATTTCTTGGTGATTGAGTACTTTGAGCAATTATTTGTAAATTGCTTTTTCAAGACCATCCAGATATGCACGAGTCAGACATGACACTATACAAGATAGCATTGGTTAGAGAAGAAACGCTTTCTATGGTTGCACAAAATATATGATTAGCTAAAATGTTGTTTATCAGCAAATGAGAAGAAAAGTCACAATGAAGACAAAAAGATGCAATACTTTCAGACGCACTAGAAGCACTTATATGATATATTTTTGTAGATTTTTGATATCAACAAACAGAGGAATTTGTCCAAAAATATGTGTATTCCATGTATGACAAGATAGACAAAAATCCAGTCAAGAGCTATAAAACAATGGTACAAGAACATGTTCAAAAACATTACAAACAGATACCAGAATATCAAGAAGTAGAAGACCAGGTAGATAGTAGCTGAAATGTGCTTGCCTACAAGTCATCTCTTTTTGTACAATGAAAAGAGGTTTCTATATGATTTAGCACCAACAAAAAGAAAGCTCAAGAAGAAGCAGCCAAAAATTTTTACAATACCATAGACGATTAAAACTTTAATATTTGCAAATCATTTGTTCTTAATCATTAATTGTGTTGAATTCTTACACGAAATCTTTACAAAATTCATTAACTATTTTTAGTTAATTTTTTATTAAGATGGAAAAAAGATTTGATATTATCAAAAAATCTCGAATGCGAGTGCTTGTATGAATTGTACTTATGGTTGTTTCGCGAGTTTTGTTTTTTTCAAGTGCTAGATATTCAGAAGAATTTACAGGATGAATTAGCTTATGAGTACAATGACAATTGGCACAAGAAGATGTTTGACAGGATATACAAAACTATTTATTACAACAAGGATATGAAGATATCAAGGTATCTGTAGAGGCTTGATCTGAGTCTACAGTCATCAAAATTCATACCAAAGTAGAAAATGATGAAATGGTTTCTTCACTTTCCAAAGAAATACAAAACCATCTCTTGAGTGCTGATATCATATCATCTCCAGATGAAATTATACAGCAAACAGTTACATGACCAAGCGTAGGTTCTTATATGCAAAAGACAGCGCTTAGAGCGCTTATAGTATGACTTGCATTTATTATCATATATATGCTTTTTTCTTTTGCCGCTATTAGAAATTATATATCACCAGCTATTTTGGCTTTTGTGACTATTGGTACCATGATTTTTGATATATCTATACCAGCATGAGCATATGGATTACGAATGCACATAAACTCTACAATACAAATTGATACAATATTTATTATAGCCATACTTACTACTATGTGATATAGTATCAATGATACTATTGTGATTTTTGATAGGATTAGAGAAAATTTAAAAAACAAATGAACCGGTAAAGATGTTTTATATGGTAAAGTTTTCCAAGATAGTCTTCGACAAACCATGAGAAGATCTATCGGTACTTCTGTGTCTACTTTATTGGTGGTTTTAGCCATGTTTATATTTGGCTCAGGGGTTATACAAAATTTTGCTTTTGCTATTTGAGTTTGAATTATAGCATGATCTTATTCATCTATCTTTATAGCAGCCCCTTTGGCATATATTATATCTGGTAGATACAGGAAAGAAAAATCTAAACTATAAAATCTAAATATACAAAAACCCTTTCAAACTTATTGATTGGGTTTTTTTGTTTGCAAATTTTTTTTACAAAAATATAATCATCAAATAATATTTTATATTATATTTATCTATGGACTTTAAGTATTATCAAGACAAATATTTTTATTATTTTCGAAAACCTACTGGTATTCCAAGTACTTTTGGTTCAAAAAAGTCTTTTTTAGAACTTCTTTTGGAATCTAAAGATCAAGACATTCAAAATATAATCAAAGCACAAAAAACATTTTTTGATAAGGATCAAGAATATTGATTATTAAACAGGCTAGACAATGATACTAGTTGATTACTTTATTTTGCCAAAAACCCCTTAGCAAAAGAAAAGTATAAGCAAGCACAGGGTGAATGAAAAATCAAAAAATATTATATCGCAGATGTTTATGGTAAAATAAGTTTTAAGAACAAAAAGGTTGACTACCCTATATGACATCATAAATTTTCTCCTGATCGTATGGTTGTATTTTCAGACACAAAACAAAGCCACAAAATTAAGTGAAAAGCTCACAATGTACAGACTACTGTAGAACTTTTATATTATGATTTGGATAAAAATATTAGTACCGTTTTTGTGACAATATCAAAATGAATCAGACATCAAATTCGTGCACATCTTTCAAGTATTTGATATCCAATAGTTTGAGAGCAAATTTATATAAACAAAAAAAAGGATTGAATTTTACACCTTTTCTCTATTTGATTTAGTTTAAAATAAAGCAGATTTTTTCTTAATTATTATATTTTTTATAAAAAATAAGTAAATATTAAGTTAATATTTAATTTTATTATGGTATAAATATTTTTTTAGACCGGTCTAGTTATATCATAGTTTATGATTAATATAATTTTTTTGAATCAAAAAATAGAGATTCATGAAAAAATTTCTTTGCTTATGTTTTTATTTCTCTTCTTTTAAGTGTTTTTTACACAATAATTATTTTTTGTTTTATTTGGTCATAATTAGACAAAAAAATTCACTATGTCATATAATTTTTTCACTTATTCATAGAATGAGTGAAAAAATTATTTTTTATATTTTTGTTAATTTTTTTTATAAGTTCACTAATTCATAGAAACATAGAATTATAGTATATTTTTTAATAACTTGACATTTGATATGTTTTTGATTATAATTCACTGGTTCATAGAATTTATGAATTTGTGAAAAATATAAAATGCAACATCCTGGAAAAGAATTAATAGAAGAAATAAGAAATAGAGGTCGAACCCAAAAGGAGTTTGCTCTTTTGGCATCCAAAAAAGTTAGTGAAGTCAACGAGCTGATAAAGTGAAAAAGAAACATTACTATACAGCGAGATATAATTTTGGCAGATGTCCTTTGATCTCCTGAGAAATTTCGACTCAACAAACAAATAAATTATGACTATTCTATAGCCAAAAATAATTTTCAAAAAAACAAAAAAAAACCAAATAAACCTGGCTTTCAAAACGCAGATCATGAAAACATATTCCAAAATTTCTAATGTTTTTTATTATTTTCTGCCTTAATTTTACTAGACTTATATTTTTTTGATTCATATCAATCTATAGTCACTACCTCAGTTTTTATCTTTTTTTCATACAAAAACTCACTCAATTCATGTACAAAACTAGTTTGGTCGTAACCTAGAGCTATTATATCTGGTTTATATTTTTTTACAAAATACATCATATCTTTTTTGTGTCCCAATATTACAATGTCTGATATACCTGTCTTTTTTACATCTTCTAGTCTTATGTTTTCTTTTTTAGACGGTAGCCTTCATTTTACCTTTTTTATTATTTCATCTCTAGCAACTATTGTTATTAGTTGATTTCAATATTTTTTAGCTTCTGATAAATAATATCTATGTCACTCATGCACCACATCAAAAGCTCAAAAGCTCATTACAGTTTTCATTGTTTTTCAAAAAATTTTTGATAAAAACAAGATGAATATATTTAAAATTTAATATTTTTCAATATGGAAAAAATTAATATTGCTATGGCATGATGATGAACAGGATGACACGTATTTCCTATCAAAAGTCTTATACAACATATTTATAAACATCCACAATATTTTCAAAAAATACAAAAAATAGTGCGATTTGGTGAAAAAAGATCATTAGAGTATCAGGTTTTTCAGGATCTCAAACAAGATCACAAAAGCCTTTTTTTCCAATCTATAATATCATGAAAATATCGCAGAGAGACTTGGTTTAGTTCTAGGATAAAAAATATTCGTGACATGTTTAAGTTTACATATTGAGTGCTACAATCAATACACTATTTCAAAAAACACAAAATACATATATTATTTTGCAAATGATGATATGTAGCCCTGCCCGTAGTCTTTGCAGCCAAACTACTACACAAAAAGATAATTGTACACGAATCAGATGTTCGTTCATGACTTGTCAACAAGATAGCATCCAAATACGCAGATCAAGTTTTTACAGGCTTTGATTGAGTTCTACCAAAGTCGACAACAGTTGGACAGATATTGTCAGATGATATAATCAACCATACCAGTATCAAAAATATTCCACAAGAAAATCTTTTAGAATGACAAGAGCTTACGCCTGCACAAAAACTATTCTACACAGATCCACAAAAAACACACCTTTTGGTAATATGATGATCACAATGATCAAAAAGATTGTATCAAAATCTGCTTCAATCAATCGATGAAAACTACTCTATTTACCAAAACTATGAAATATTTATCATCTTATGAAAAGAAAATAAAAATTTAAAATCAGAGTTTTCTAAATACAAAAATATACATACATTTGATTTTGTATCTCAAGGCGATATGTGATTGTTGCTCAAACATTGTGATATATCTCTGACTCGCGCTGGTACTACATCTCTTGCAGAGCAAAAACTTTTCAATCTAAAAATAGTAATGGTGCCTATCCCATGGACACACGATCAGTATGACAACGCAAAATTTTATGTCAAAAAGCATGGCGACATCTTATTAGACTCCAAAGATCCAAACTACCAAAAGAACATGTCAGATATTTTCAAAAAGTATAAAGATTTCAAAAAGAAAAATTCGAAAAAAGACATATTCTGAGAGATACAAAGTGCCAAAGACATAATCATAAAAGCTATTTTATCTACAAAAACTTGACATAAATAGACAAAAATCTATAAGCACATTGATTTATGCTTTTAGACCATCAAAATGAAAAAATTTTTGTCTATTTCTTTGTCCGTTTTTATTTCAATCAATTATTTTCCATTTTCTGTCTTTGCTGAAGATGTGTGATCTGGTTCGACACAAAATCCAGAAATTTCTCCACCCATCATTATCCAAGATGAGAGCTTGGGAGACAATTTGGACGTAGATGACTGATTAGTGCAAGATGATTTTGGATCATCAGATTCGTTGACCGGAGAAATACCAGATGATGAGCCAGATTTAGAATCATTGATAACTAATGGTTGACAAAGTGGACAAGTTTTGGACATAAATTTTGATACAGGTTCTACCGACCAAAACACATGAGAAATTGGCGAAACTTCTTTTTGATCTGGACAAGACGGACAAGTTAGTGAACCAATTTTGATACAAAGTCTAGACTTTAATCCGCCTGCAAAAGATTCAACGGAAAATTCTTTAGATCTTATAATATCTGAAGTGTTTTTTGATTGATTCAATGAGCGAATTGAAATTTACAACTTTTGATCATCAACTTTTTCATGAGATCTTGTAATATCTTGAGCTAGTGCATCAAACAAGATTATACATAATCTTGTTTTGTCAGCATGAGAGGTGTCTATATTTACAGACACAAATGTAGACTCCATATTAGACACTTCAAACGTTTTCCAAACTGATATGTGATTTAGCATATCTGATTCACAAGACATGAATATTGAAATCATATATTCATGACAAGTTTTAGATAGTTTTGTTCTTGGCTCTAGCACAGTATCTAGTATAGCCAACTGAATTTCTTTTCACAAATATAAAGATACCAATAATATCGTTGAGTCAGATTCTTTTCACAATTTCAACACGAATACATGAATTTTGGCCAATCCATGACAAGTTTACGATGAAATTGTGTCACCAAGTGAACCAGAATTGATTATTACAGAAGTTTATTTTGATGGCGACGATGAGTGGTTTGAGATTACCAATCTTTCCTCTCAAGATTTTTCTGGACAATTGTTGCTGTCTTGAAGCCTTACTTTTTCGTGGTATACCAACATTCCAGCAGATACTTCTATAGTATTTGCCAATGACATATATTCTATGTTTCAGACGTCAGACAATATTCAAACTATTTCATGAATTATCAATTTTGATACATGAGCCATCAATTTTGATTTGATACGATCATGACAAATATTAGACAATTTTTATGCACATGAAACTCAAGTCCAATACTATGACCAAGCAGAGACCTCTTTTGAAAAGATTTGATCAGATTCTTCTCGAACTACCACTGTTGTAGGATTAAATCGAGATAGATATTACAATGTAAATTGGTGAATTGCGGCAAATCCTACCACATATTTTACTACATGAGAAAATTTGATTGATGTCACACAGATTAGAGAAGAAGTTTCATACGATCAGACCTTGCCAATTGATTGTGATGATTTTCGAGACACTACTACGGCCAATATCACAGAAGTTTATTATTGAAACGATCTTTATACTCCATATGTAGAGATTAGAGCTAAAGACAATATATATGATTATTACCCCTATATTATGCTAGAATGATCTGCAGTTTCTTGAGCAGTTGTGTTTGATACATACAACGACATTGAGATGGACAAAGACAAAAGAATAATACTTTCCGCAGATGATCAACGATATTCACAATGACGAGAAGCAGTTTATGATTCCAACTTTTCTCTCACTACATGATGACGACTTATCTTATACTGACGAGACGATTGGTCAGAAGTTCGAGAGATTTTGGACATAATATATCTAAATTGACCAGATCAATGAAATTCACTTTACAACAGCGATCAAACCAATCAATGTGCAGACATTTTTGACTATCAAGACAAGTTTTCGCCATGATTGACTATATGACAAAGTCAATTTATAGATATCACACCAGATCCAATAGTTCAGTATATTTCTGTCTGAGGTGGCTGATGTTCATCAAATAGACAAGTCACATTCAACTCAAAGAACAATCTTTCACAAGAAATACAAATCTCAGCAGTCAAATATTTTAGTGGTTTACAGATATTAAAACTAAAAAATAAAACAGACTCAGACATCAACCTGAGAAACTACTCTATCCAGAGCTTAGATTGATCGTCACAGACTGTCAAATGAAATACACTTTTTGGCAAAAGTACCATGTCTTTTGTATGAGATTACTGATTTCCTACAAATCAAGATTATTGTATCAACCTCTTGCACAATGATGATGTAGTAGACAGATATTGCAGAAATTCAATGTCAAAAGCTTCTCAAAAAGACGAAGAAAATATCCAAAACCAACTATCTTTTCGAATAGATGAAGAAGAAATTATCATACCAGAATTGCCAGAAATACCTTCAAACCCACTCCAGACAAATCAAATAAAAATCACCCATATTGATTATAATCCAGATGGATCCGATAAAGACAATGAAACAATTACCCTACTGCTTTTGTCTTGAGGTCAAATTGATTTATCGGATTATACCATACAATATGTCAAAGATTGAAAATCTACCAACAAAACTATTCAAGGCATACTTTCTGCTTGAAATGAACAAATATTCAAATGAAATTATACTTTTCCAAATTCCACAAACGACAAAAATCCTGTGACAGTAAATTTAATAGACCCAAACAATTACATTGTGGATACTTATATATACAATCCCAACAAAATTACAGAAATACCAGATTGAGATTATGAAGTTGTATCAGTAATTGATTGAGATACTGTTAAAATTTCTTATGCACAAAAAGAATTTAATATTAGATTGGCAGGAATAGATGCTCCAGAATCCTCTACTTTGAGATGTTGAAAAGTAGAATGTTACTGACCAGAAGCTAAAACCTATTTGAAATCATTATTAGAGTGAAAAACCATTTCATTTCAGCAAGAATCCACAGATAGTTTTGATAGATTTGTGTGATATATTTTCCTTGATGGAGAAAATATAAACCAAAAAATGATTCGTGAATGATATGCTCGAGAATATTCTTATAAAGACCAGTCTTACAAATATCAGTCGGATTTCCAATCTTCCCAGCAATATGCTCAAAACAACAATTTAGGTATACGATGAGATACTTGTAATGGACAAAGGTTGTGTCCTGTCCAAGAAACCAACATACTTCAAGATTATTTATTCACCATAGAAAATATTGTCTATGATCCAGACTGAGCTGATACAGGAAACGAAGAAATTGAAATTTCTATGCAAAAGTGATTTACAGTCGACTTCGCTGATTGATTTTATCTCATGATCAACAATACAAAAAGATACTTGAGAGATTACTGACTCATTTCGCCTGGCGAGACAAGAAATCTCAAATGAAGTTTTTCTTTCCCAAATAGTAAAAAAACTACGGTTTCACTTTTTCAAGAAGAGACACAATTGGACACATATGTCTATGATCCAAACCTAGATAAATTATTACAAGAAGAGCTGACTTGAACTGAGATTTCGCAAAATCCATATCTTGATATTGATCTAAAAATTACTTCAGTTTTGCCAAATCCACTTTGAAAAGATTCACTTTGAGAGGAGATTTGATTGCTATATTTAGGTCAATTCACCTGATTGGATCTCTCTACTGGCTTTTATCTACAAAAGTGAAACACCAAAAAATATCTGCAATGAACACTTTATTCAAACCAAGAAACCACCATTACAGGTAACTTTTCTCTACCAAATAAGGCTTGATGTGTGGAAATAGGTTATGAAAATCATATTTACGACAAATTTTGCTACACAGAGCCAGAAGAGTGACAAAAATTCACAATATCCAATTGAGTTTTATCGTCCATTAGCACTATAGATTTTGATATTCTCAACAATTCAAAACTAGAAAATATCTGAAATCAAGTGTGTCTTACCCATTGATCACAAAAATTTTATTGCAAAAATATGCCATATTCAAAATTGTCTACAAAAAAGGTAAATCAAAATAAATTGTACAAAGAATTTTTTGATAGTTTTGAAAATTATCTCAAAGATCAACGAAAAATAATGTATTATGACACAGATATCAAAAATTACTTCAACTTGCTAAATGAAATTGAAAAAGCTATAAGTGATTGAAAATCTACATTTACACTAGATTGAAAAATATTCCAAACCTCCGAATTCCAAGCTATGTATGAGACTAAATTTCCACAAAGCACCTCTTATTTTGTACAAGATAAATTGTCTGACTTGATTCCTGCTCCAGTGATGAAAAAATATCAAGACCTAAAGCAAGAATATATTGATTATTTGATGAGACAACAATAATAACTATATTATTGTCCCCCTTTGAGGGGGAAGGATCCACGAAGTGGTAGGGGGTTATATAAACCCCACCACCCCCACCTGCCGGTAGGCAGGCTTTGGGTTCCCCTCCCCTCGAAGGGGAGGAATGTTTAGTTTTACTTCATCAATACATAAGCAAGAAATGTGTGCGAATTGAATAAAATATAATTGATATAATAAAAAATTTGCAAGACAAAACAGAAAAAATCCAACCAAAACCGAATCTTTGATGTGGAATTTAGTTTTTAAATGAAAAAACTTATGATACAGGTTTG
Organism: Candidatus Absconditabacterales bacterium; assembly: GCA_035446765.1. Classification (GTDB taxonomy): domain Bacteria; phylum Patescibacteriota; class Gracilibacteria; order Absconditabacterales; family Absconditicoccaceae; genus JALOAF01. The sequence goes on along the minus strand of DAOTFU010000002.1, from coordinate 4,484 downwards.
TTAGACAAAAGATGATTGGGAATTATATTGTAGATTTTTATTGTGCAGAATTAAAACTAATAATTGAAATAGACTGAGAAAGTCACAACTATAAATACTTTTATGATAAAAATAGATTAAAATATTTCTATGAATTGTGATTAGATGTATTAATATATAATGATGATCAGGTTTTATCTCATATGGAATGAGTATTAGAAGACATAAAATATAATATATTTAAATTATCAAATAATTAAGAACACCCATGAAACTTTACCTAAAATGATTCTATGGATACAAAAACTTCTGAGATGAGATGCTACTTTTCTGATTGTTAAATTATCTACAAGCACAATATAACCCTGAGCTTATCGCCATTGAAGTATGAGACAAAAAACGAATGGAACATCGAATCAGACAAAATCATGACTTCCTTGATACTGGGATACGAGACAAAATAGAATTGGTACCAAACGCAGTAGTGAGCAAAAGATTTAAACAATTTCAAAGCTTCTTATGATTTGATAAGTACAAAAAATATTTCAAAGTATTTGGTGGGTGAGAGGTGCTAGATGAGTCTAGAAGATTTCCACACAATGGCTGGAATCTTGTATTACTTCATCACTACTCCATTAGAAAGCACAATTTTGTACTTGTGGGCGGGATAGGTACAGACGAGCAAAAATCTACCAAGAGACTTTACAAATACATCCTCCCAAGAGCTCAAAAGATAATTTGTAGAGAAGAATGATCAGTCAAGATAGCTAAGAAATATTCAAAAAAGAATGTTTTGTTGCATAAAGATTTCTCAGAAAGTGCTTTGTCCTCTGTTGTAAGGAACGGTCGTAACGCAGTATTGCGTTATTCCCTACGCACAGAAAAATTTATTCTTATCAATATCTGACCAAAATATTATACTCCACAAAATATCCAAAAAATTGCAGATTACTGCAAAAAATACACAAAATCGCAAAAAATTTTCTTCCCAGGAGACATCAATTTTGACAAACAATATTATCACAAACTCAGAAAAATCATTCCAGACTTGGAAATATACGATTGGACAAAACATTCTTTATCTGACACACTAAAGCTATTTCAAGATTGCCAATGATGAATATGATCTAGATTACACTTCTTATATCCTCTCAAAATCCTCAAAAAAGATTTTGTATCTATTTCCACGTCCAACAAGGTCCAAAAGATGATATAGACTTTGTCAAAAATTTTCTTGATATTTGTTTCTATTTTCTGATAATAAAATAGTGTCTTTTTAGATGTTTATTTTGTTATGAGATTTTTGATACCTGAAAGTACCAAAAAACAAGCCAACAAGATTTGAATCAGTATAGATGATTTGTTTTTATTTGTGCAAAATACTTTTCCCGATAGATTAGTTGAGTTGTGTTCGCCTCTACCAAATACCATAGTATACAAATGATATATCCACAAGATCAAAAGACTTGTGCTTTTTTATATTTCTGACCAAAAAATTATCTACCCTGTATATGTTTGAGACAAAAAAGACCAGATTGCAAAAAATATTACCATAGATTTAGTCAGAAAACAAGCAACAAGACAAAGTATTAAAAGACATTCAAAACAAAAAATTTGAAATTAGATATTTTTAGTCTTGCAAAATTTTTATATTTTGCTATACTTTGTATAGCACTTATTTATAAAATAATAATCATCATACCATGTCCGATACTACACAATTAAATTTTAGAATACCTACCAACATCAAAGATAAAGCACAAGACAAAGCCCACAAGATGTGAACCAACCTAAATTTTTTGGTAAAATTGTTTTTGTCTAAGTTTGTGTCAGAAGACATTGTCTTGATACAGCAAGATGTAGATATTGAAAAAATTTTTGATGAATGAACAAAACAGCAATTTCTTAGTCCAGAAGGTAAGCAGAAAGCCAAAAAGATAAACGATTTATTGCAAAATATTTAAAATCCACTTCTACATCCAACAAGGTCCAAAAAATGATATAATTTTTTTGACAAAACACTATGTTATGACTATAATAAAAATAGTTTAATTATTAATTATTTTATTGAGATGAAGAGCTTAGACAAAAAAGACAACACCAACACACCAGACAACAAAGCTAACATATTCAAGACAGGCGCCTTGTCTACTTTGATGCTTTTTCCAAATATGGGAAATGCTGCGGCAGATGTACAAAAAGATACTCAGCCAGAACTTGCAGAACTATTTCAAGATGTAGAAAATACAAATAACGATTTACAAAATGAAAATACAATAAATTATAAAGAATCATCGATGTTGTCATCTGGCATACCGCCAAAGTTGAAAAAGTTGTTGAAAAAAATGTGATCAATAAAAGACACAGAAGATTTGTTGGATATGGGATTTACTTCTCGAGATTTAATGTTTTTTACAAACAGTCTTTCTAATCCTGAAATTTTGACCACCTGAAAATGAAGAAAAGCAGCAAAAAATATTTTGATGCATTTTAGCTGAATAACTCAAGAAGATTTTGATAGATATTATCAAAACTATATGGAAAAAAATCCAAATTCTAAAATATCAAAAAAAGATTTTGAAGTATTGTCGCAACCAATAAATGCTCAAAATTTTGAAATAAGACCAATAATTGGTGGTCATGAAAAGACAACAAAAACAGTTTTAAATTGAAATTGGTGTATGGTCAATTCTGTAGTGGGCACACTATTTATGATTAAACCTAAAATAGAAAATTGAGAGATCAGATATGAGTCATGGTTTTTGTATCAAGACAACAATGACAAAAAACCAAAAAAAATACCGATTAGATTGGATAAAGACAACAACTGAGGATATGTATTAGAAGATGTCTATGGAAACAAAATCTCTGGACATTTTGCAGTATGAGCAGATGGAGATTTATACAGCATAGACGAAAACTGAAAAAACATAATATGAAAAAATGGCGAAAAATATACTGTAGAAAATCTAGATAGAAGTAAATTTTTATTTTTTTGGGATTGAACAGTAGCTGGTTGACTGAAAACAGATTATGATACATGAGAGATATATCTATCTTTTGACACATGATCTGGTATTGAGAAAATTTTGGCAGATAAATTCAATAGCAAAAAAAATATAATAATGATGAGGTTTGATGGTTTAGAATTGAAAAAACAATGATATGTACTTTCTGTCAATGATGACACACGATCTATGCTTTTGTCAAAGGATTGACACAACTCCAACAATTCTGCTTCTATCTTGGACATGGAGTATGAGCAAATAGACAAATGGATTTTGCAATCAAAAGATTTGGTAGATCAAAAAATAGAACAAGCAGAAATAAACAAGATACAACTTGCAAAAAAAGAAGCTATTTTTGACAATTTTCTTTGAGAGCTTTGTCCTGCAAAATCATGAATACAGGTAGGTAACGAGATATTATACCCAATTTCTATGGATAATGAAAAATATAGCATCTTGTCAGAATTTAATTGAGTATATTGAATCAAGGGACGACAATCTCTAAATGATTGACAGCCAGCATATTTTATTTTGGTAGATATGTACAGTGGTAAGGAATTGAGCGCATCCACACAACCTATGTTTCACATCACAGAAGCCAATGGTGTGGCACTTGATTTGTCTCACAAAGATGAATATATAATCTCAACTATCAAAAAATATGAAAATACAAAATCATTCAACAATTTTTTGGATATAATACTGAAAGATACAGAAGCATTTGATATTGGTCGTGAAAGCTATCTTGATAGATGAGTGGAATACAAAGGATATTATCTTTTTCCAAAAATTGAATGGTCATCGAATCTACGAGAATACGAGATTTTTATATCAAATACTAGGAGATATTCTACACAAGAGAAGTCTATCAAGGTCACCAAAAATATGACATGAGAAGACATAAAATTGTTTTTGGACAATGCAATCAACGATATAGAAAAAAAGAATAGATAGTCCCCTATAGTTCCACCCGGGGGCAAAAACCAAACCTCACCTAACCTCCTCTGATCCCGCTATTTAGCGGGACGCGGTAGGGGAGGAATATACCAAACACCCCCCTAATAGGGGGGAATTGAAGGGGGGGTTAAAAAACATAAAAAGTTTCCCAGTCTCTGTCCACAAATCCCCCCACTTCTGTCCACAAATCCCCCTAACCCCCTTTATCAAGGGGGCAAACTAACATCACATTTCCCCCCTCTTGATAAAGAGGGGGTTAGGGGGAGATTTGAAAACATAGCCAAGAAAACAGAAAGGGTGATTTTGATATAACCACACCACAAAACAACCAAAAAGCAAGCGCAAGACAAAACAAGTCATTTCTAATAATAAGCTAGTCCTAGACTAGCTTTTTTGATAAAAAATATACCACACACACAAAAAAGACACACTTTTTTGTCACAAATTGTACGCTGTCTCGTATAACAGTATAGAGGAAGCAAGTATTCTTCTAAACGTAGGTATATAGACATATTTGGTACATTTTTGTTGCTAAAGCCT
>DAOTFU010000001.1:0-59700 GCA_035446765.1 Candidatus Absconditabacterales bacterium | reverse complement strand
CATTAATTTTAATTTTGATTTATGATTTTTTGTTAAAATATCATCTTTTATATCTCATATATCAGTTGGTAAATCTTTTGCTTTAATTTTTTCGATTCATTCTGGCACATTTATTTCTTTTTCTCGATTTCTCCACTTAATTTTTATCTTTTCTTTTCAACCAAGATCTAATATTGCATCTGAAATAAATTTCTCAGGATCTGAAATACTCAATTGATCTCTGCTGACAGGAAAATACTCCATAGCTACTGTATCATTATATGGGAACGGTGAAAATTCTGGATCAAAAAATTCTCATCGTTTTTTCTGATATTGTAATTCTTTTATAATAGATTTTACTGTTTCTTCTCGATCAGATTTTGAATATTGTTTGTTTAGTATACAATAAGATTTATTCCTACATGATACAGATCCAAACATGTTGCTAACACCCATAATGAAATTACAAAAATATGCATTATTTACGGGTGTCCAAGAATTCCAAACTGTTGATGTAGAATAATTTTTAGCAACACCAACTCATTCAAGTACTTTCTGAGAATCATCTACTACAACATATCCTCAAAATATGTCCTTACATTTATTTGCATTTATAACTCATCTGACATCCTCAGCATCATGTATCTCAAAAGAGTTAAACACATTTTTACTATTATTTATTAAGTCTCCTATTCAGTTTTTAGTATTGATGATATTCATATTTTGAACAACAGATCATTTTTTTATTTCTTCAAGTTTTTCTATGCACTTAAACTCCCTTCACTGAGAAAATATGTTTTTCAACATTGGTTCTATTTCTTTTTCTCGTCTTTCTTTTCATATTTCTTTATTCATATAACAATATTCTTTATCTTTTAATCCTACACATAAAAATGTATTTTTACAATTCTTCATATGATAAGAAAAATAAATGTTGTATGAATCTTCTATTTTGTGTGAATGAATAGCTTTTACACTATTTACACAATCTATAATTTCATAACTATTTTCACAATTTTTACATCCATAAGCATCCACCACTCTCTTACAATCAAATATAGAATAAGAATAATAACAATCTTCATTGTGATCACTTGCAAATATCATATAGCAGTTTTTACATCATTCAGAACCATTAACATAATCACTATTTTCGTTGTGAAAAGCAAACATATTTAAATACGGAGCCTTATCAAAAAGTGTTTTTAAATCTTTATAAAAATTTCACTGTCTATAATCCATACTAAATTTTGATGAGTCCCAATCATCTGATCGCCACAAATCAGGATTGTATACTGTACCCTGATATTCTTCTGGATACAAGGCTATAATACTTTTCCCTGTTTTACTGCATTTTCTCTTATATAATTTTCTTTCATTACGAAACATCATCATCCTTCTCATTCTTGAATCTGGAGATAGTGTTGGTAGAGGAAACTCAAAATTTTCTCATCAGATAGTTGGACTAATTTTTTTTAATATATCTATATCTGATTGAAATATTGGAAAACTTTCTCCAGTTCGTTTACACTTTCTTCGCTCGACTATAGGATCATTATTTTGCTTTGAAATGAATTTGTAAACTTCTTTTTGCATTTTAACAATCAAAAAAACTAAACTTTATTTAAATAATTTTCTAAATACTCTATAGTCTCTGACAATAAATATTTTTTTACTCGATGCTTTTGTTTGTTATTTAATACTTCTCACAATCAACTTAATATAGTATTTTCTCTAAATTGATTTGGCAATTCTTTTATCAACTTTCAAAGGAATTCTTTGACTGTGAGATCAGTTCTTTCTATTATAAGAGATTCCTGTAGTGGAAAGTTCTTGCGGAAGAAGAAATGTACATCATAAAGATCTCTATTGTAAAATCTTTCGGACAAGGCAACTAGTTTGTTTGAAAATATGCTTTCTTTGGACATACAATTGATATTTATATTTTCTATATTTATTTTTTCATAATTGTTATTTTTGTGGATAGTTTTATTTATTTCCACTTTTATGTTCATATTTTTCTCATCATAACGAAAAATCCACCTATGAATGCTTTTTCACAATGTTTCATTTTTTATATCTCAATGTATAGATAAGATTTTTCTGACTTCTTCTACGACATCTTGTTCTCTATCTATATCGATAAGATCTAAGTCTATATCTGTAGAAAATCTATCTAATTCGTGAAGCAAATAAGCTAAAGTTCATCATTTGAACGCCAAAAAATCTCATATTTTATTGGTAAAAATATCATTTAACAATATTTTGATATATTTTTCGTGCAGTTCATTATCCGACATTCAACAACTTTTTTATATATAAAGCAGTTTTTTTTGGATATATTGGCAATATTTGCTTTAATCTGACTTGATTTATAGATTCTGGTGCATCAATCTTACCATTAGGGTTTAGATAGATATAGTCACACAATGCCCTTTCTGCGGTTGCAATTCTGTAATTATCGTAATTTCTGATCCCTATGGGATTATTGAGTATGTCTGATTTAATTTTGTAGTACAAAAAATCTTTATCTCATATTTTATATTTACAAGACTCGTTTGAAACACAGCTATATGTATTTCAGTAAAATTGGAAAAATACTCCCTCTTGAAATAAAACTCTCTCACATGAAATATAGGAGTTTGGCTTTATCTTGCATGCTAATTCTAGGTTTTCATAATTTGGTAGTGCTCGGATACCATGATATGGATTTTCAAGACTTTTGTTTTTTTTGGATCTATACAAAAAACTTTCCAGTCCTTTTTTTGTAGGAATATCAAATATTTTTTCTAATTCTTGGATACTAAATACTGTTTGATTGGATTTAATTAATTTGATGATGTTGTTCATTTTGTAGTCTGATATACTTTAAAAACAAAGTATTTGTAACTATATTATCAAAAAATGCAAGAAAACTTTTATCAATAAAATTCTTGATTATAACAGTTTTCACAAAATACTTTAAATTTAGTATTTTTTGGATAAACGGATATTGATTCCAAATTACAATGATCACATTTTCTAAGGTAAAGATTTCTTCATGGTCTTTGAACTATTCTTTTTTGTTGTCTTACATCTTGATGTAAGTGTGGTATCGGTAAATTGTGTGTACGATAAAACTCTAATTCAGATGATATTATTCTATATGGTTTTCAACTTAATTCACATACCAATACTTTATTTAATATACTATCCTTTATTTCATTTATATTATATGGTATATCTTTCGACAATATTTTATCGAAATTTGAAGGTATATTTACTGGGTATTCTTTTTCTTGCCAAGAATATGAATTATTTTTTGCATCTTGTGCTGAAATAGGGTAATATTCCATAGCGACTGTTTCATTGTAAGCAAAAGGAGAATGAGATATAGGAAAAAATTCTCATCGTTCTAATGTTTTTTTCATATGTTCAATAATTTGAGGAACTAGTTTTTCATATTCTTTTTTGGTATATTGTTTATTAAAAATACAATATTGCTTGTTGCATAATCATATGCATCAAAAGCAATTATTACTATCCATACAGATATCACAATAAATCATATTACTACAATTTCGACAAAAAGTACAAAACAAATTATGAAATCATGTTGTACCACTACTCAAACATTCATAAGATCTTTGTATATCTCAACCATACGAACAATCTAAACAATCTTTTTCATTTGATCATGCATCAAAGTAATATTTACAGTTTTCTCATGTAACTAAATCAAAAGAAACAATGCAATTCTTGCTTTTTGTCAAAAAAGAACCAAATACATCTTCACTGTTTGTATTATAGTTCATTTTGTATATTACCTTATTTTGAATATTATTTTGATACTCAATATACAATTTGTCAAATTGATTTATATCACAAAAATCTATGTGTTTTATGAAATTTTGATATTCTTCTTTTGTATACTGTTTATTTCTTATACAATACTTTTTATTTACCAAATTATATGACATAAAACAAGATTCACATCAATCTAGATTGGTGCAAAATAAGCAATTAAAAGAATTATTTGTCATAAGACAGTATTTCAATTTCTGAGAATTATTACAAAGAACACATTCATAAGAATCTTCAATCTGATAACATCTAAAACAATCTATACTTTTTTTGGAATGTGTTGTCCATGTAGAATAATACATTTCCTCACTCCAAGAACATACATTAGAAAGATAACAGTTTTTTCAGTTTACAACTACACAACAATAATCACAATTTTCACAATTCTTTAATTGCATACCAAGTCTTGGAACTTGTAATGATAAAATATGAAATTGATCAAAAAATGACTTATTAAAATCAAAATCACATCCATAATCTAATGCGTCCCATTGATCAGAAAACCAAAAATCATGATGATAAACTTTAAGTTTTTTATCTGGTGAATACATTGATATAAAACTTTTTCAAGTTAAATCACAATTTCTACGATATATTTTGCTATCATTACGATATGCTAACCTTCTTTTGTTTCTTTGATATGGATCTAATTTTGGCAATGGGATATTATATTTTTTTGATCATATAACTGGACTAAGTTTGTCTAAAAAATCTATATCACTTTGAAATATAGCAAAATCCTCTCAAGAAATTTTACATTTTCTTCGTTCAATTATTGGGTCGTTTGTTTGTTTTGAGATATATTCGTATACCTCCTTTTGCATGATTTTATTTTATCAATAAATTTTTTTTATATAGCCACCGCAATTCTGCGAGACTATCTACTTATCAATATATTTCGGTTTGATAGCATTGTTCGTCCCGGAATCCCGAGGACTAAACCCACATCTTGATTTGCTAATATGTTTTGCTTTGAAACTATATTATCAATAAACTTCCTTATTATAGTCGGTTTGATAGCATTGTTCGTCCCGGAATCCCGAGGACTCAACCCACATCTTGATTTGCTAATATGTTTTGCTTTGAAACTATATTATCAATAAACTTCCTTATTATAGCAGGTTTCGCAATAAACTTTTTCTAGTTTACCTGGAGAATAAGTTGTTTTGATTTCTATTCAACACTTATCACATTTTCTATCTCGTATTTTTTTTAGATTAACCCTATCAAATCTTTCTTTGTGTCTTTGATTGTAATGTATATGCGGAATAGGTAATCAAAGATTTTTATAAAATTCTAATTCTTGTTTTATTATACGAAATGGTTTATTTGTTTTCTCACAGATTATTGCCTTTTTCAAAATATCATCTGAAATGTCTTTTATATTTTCCGATAAATCGGATGTATTTATAGTCTCCATGTCATCTGGTACGTCAATATTATACTCTTTATCCATTCGATTGAATCATAATTCTAATGCATTATTTTTGTCTATTGGGAAATGTTCAATTGCTAAACTCTCATTGTAACCAAAAGGAGAAAAGTAATTTGGTAAAAAATATCATCGTTCTCAATCTTCTTTCATTTTTGTTATTATCTTTGGAATTAATACCTCATATTCTTCTTTTGTATATTGTTTATTTAAAATGCAATATTGTTTATTTCTCAAATTTGAACAAACAAAACAATTTTGTACATTAGATCCACAATAACTACAATAAAATAAATTATTTACATTTTCAAAACAATCATAAGAAAAGTATATTTTCTTGGAATTACTACCAGCTGATACAGATTGATATGATAGTTCTAAATTAGTTCAATAATACAGTATGTCCATACAATCTTTTGATTGATTTAAGAAATAGCAATGTCTACAGTCCTCTACTTCTTCCATACCAAAACAATTAAAACAATTTTTTGCATTTATCAAATCATCTCACACACAACTTTCTGTATTTACAAGCCTTGCAAATTTATGTATGGAGTTGACTTTTAAATCATCAAATTCTTTTTTTAATTTTTGAATATTGTTGTATGAAAAAATATATTCTTTTATTTTTTGTTCATACTCTTCTTTTGTATATTGTTTGTTTAAAATACAGTAACTTTTACCAATTATATTGCTACACAAAAAACAATTGTTGCAGTTTTCACAATTGAAACAAAAATTTGAGTAAGAACAATCTACACAATATTCACACCACATAGACCTAAACATATTGGAAGATTCTATACATTCATAACACAATTCACAATCATGCACATGATAACAATCTATACAATTGTAACTGCGATATATTCATTCACAATGAAATACTTTTTCACAATCTGTTACACTAAAAGAGAGGTATGAATCTTTGGTTCAATGGGATCAATTTACATATTCTGAATTTTCCATAGTATCAGTCATAACAGCAGAATGATAATGAGGAACTTCTGAGCATAGATCATAAAACTGATTCAAGATACTTTTTGAAAAATCTATATCTCTACCATATTCAGTAGCATCAAAATTATTTTCAAAATCTTTGTTGTAATATACTTTAAATGGTTTTTCTATAGAATACATCGATACAATACTTTTTCCAGTAAGATCGCATGTTCTCTTGTATAGATTTCTTCTATTTCTAAAAACAGCTCTATTTTGTTGACGACAATTTGGACATATTTTTGGTGTAGGAAGTTGATATTTCACTCATGCAATGGTAGGTGAAAGTTTATCTAAAAAAATTAAATCCTGATCAAAAATATCAAAATTAGAACCACATTGTGTACATTTTTTTGTTTCAATGATTTTTTGAACCATTTTCAAAAATAAAAAAAATATAAAACATATTTTGTCTATATGAAAATTAGCATAAAATTCAAAACAAAATTTGCATAATTACAGATTATGGATATAATTTAATTGTGTTATTTATTTAAAAACAAAACAATCATGAAAAAATTCTTTGGATGGATATTTGTAATTATTATGGCGGCGATAGTTTTTTGTGTTGCTATAATTTTAATACCAATGCAAACCAAGACTTTGGAGACTGTAGAATTAACATATATATTTGTAGATCAAGATGGTAATGAATATAATATTTTAAATAATGAGTGACATTGAGCTGCAGATGATTGGTCATTTTTGTTTGAAGATGAAAATGAAGAAGCTGATATAGTTGAAGAAGAAGATGAAGAATATATACCCAACAAAGATTATATATGATGAGAAGAAAATATTGTAGCAGAATCTAATGATGAAGAATTGGAAGAAATATTGGAAGAAGAAGTAAGTGAAGAAATAGTTGATGAATCTAAAGATTTAATCGAATTTGAAATAGAAGGAGAAGTAATTTATGATGACTGTACAACTCCATGGAATAATATGATTAAACATGGTGAGTCTGTATTGGCTTACGCACAAAGAAGTGATGTAAATACAATATGTAATGTACAGAGAAGAACTTGTAATGATTGAGTTTTGGATGGATCTTATGAGCAAGCATCTTGTAGAGAAGATGTTAAATATGAATATACAAGAGTAAAAGTAATTTCTTATAATAATAAAAAACTTGGAGAACTTATACAAAATCCAAAATATGCTAAAAATGACTCAGCAGAATTTAATACTGATGGTAAAATAAATCAAGCAGAAGATTGAGCTGACAGTGTATGGAATAATAACTATGAAAATGAGATACAAAACAATCAAAATGTAGAATTGACTAACAAAAATTATACAAATTGTGTAAGTCCACGATGAGAGGTAATAAATCATGGACAGTTTGTAAAAGCTTATGAAAGCCCAATTTGATTTGTAGACAATAAATGTAAAGTAGAATTGAGACTTTGTCTAGATTGAAATCTAAAGTGAAATTATTCTTACAAAAAATGTGAACATAAAGATCAAACAAGTTACGACTATTTAGCATGAAATGAAGATATTACAGAACCTACACCAGAACTAATGGTAGATGCGCTTTTGGAAGAAGAAAGTGGTAATTGATTGTTTAATTGGATATGAAATTTGTTTAGATAAAAATTTTAATAATAAATCCTTCCCCAATGGGGAAGAATTTCCCATACGATGTTAATTTTAAATTAGAAAAAACTATTTTACGGTAACACTTTTGGCTAAATTTCTAGGTTTATCTATCTCTTTTCACAGTTTCTTTGCAGTATGGTAGGCCAATAATTGTCATGCCACAGCAGTAATAAATGGATATAACTCATCTATAGTAGAGTCAATTGTAATATGATAATCTGATCATGTAATATCTTTGTCTGATAATGTGACAATGATTCAATCCCTTGCTTTTATTTCTTGTACAGATGAAAGATTTTTTTCAAATAGTAAATCATTTGGTAAAAATAGTACTGATGGAATTTTATTATCTATTAATGCTAATGGACCATGTTTCAACTCCCCTGTTGGATAAAATTCTGAATGTAGATACGTAATTTCTTTAAATTTAAGTGAAGATTCACGCGCGATTGGCAATTGATAATGTCTTCACAAGAAAAAGAAATCGTTGTATTGTGATATAATTTCTGCAATTTCTTTAATTTTATCTGAATTAGATAATATATTTTCTATTTTTTCTGGGATTTTTTGTAACTCATTCATTATTTTATCATATTTTGCTTTGCTTAGTCCTCTCTTTTTACCTAAGAATAATGCTAATAGTAAAATACAAGTAATTTGTGCTGCAAATGCTTTGGTTGAAGCAACTCATATCTCAGCTCCAGCTCTAGTAAATAGACCATAATCTGTAAGGCGAGATATAGTAGATCAAGCTACATTAACTATTCCAAATGTATGTGCTCCTCTACTCTTTAATAGTTTTAAAACCTCTATACTATCTGCTGTCTCTCCAGATTGGGAAACAAATACAAATAGTGTTTCATCATCCACTTTGATATTTTGATATTCATACTCACTTGCTATATAACTAATTGATTCCAATCATGCTAAATTTTCCATATAATAGGTTCACAACACTCAAGCATTGTAAGAAGTACCACATCAGACAAATACTATTTTTTTAAAATTTTCATCTTTCATACCATGAAAAGCATCAACATTCATTGTATTATTTGAAAAATCTACTCTTCATTTGAATATTCTATTGATAATAGTAGGCTGTTCAAAAACTTCTTTCAACATAAAATGCTCATAATCTCACTTTGAAGATTCTAATAAATCTACATCCATATCTTCTACTTTTCTAACTATCTTAATTCAATTTGCTTTGATGTTGTAATCTCCATCTTTTATGTGCAAGATATCTCAATCGTCCATATAAATCAATTTGTCAACATATCACGATAATGCTTGTTTGTCTGATGAAAAGTAAAATCCGTTATATTTGTCATATGCGAACAATAATGGACTTCATAATCTTACAGCTATCATTTCATTTGGATTTCTTTTTGAGACAATCAGTAACGCATAAGCTCCACGAATTTTGGATAGAACCTTTTCTACTGTTTCCAAAAAGTCTCAAGTTCGCATAAAGTCTAAAAGATTTGCAACTACTTCACTGTCAGTTTGTCCATAAAATTTATATCATTCAGTTTCAAGTTCTTTTTTTAATTGATGATAATTTTCTATTATTCAGTTGTGAACTATATGAAAATTCTCATTCATATCATGGTGAGGATGGGTATTTTCTTCTGATATTCAACCATGAGTTGCCCAACGAGTATGTGCAATACCAAAACTCCAATCTCAATCTTTTGATAAATCTTGATTTAATTTTTCTCAAAGTTTGGAAACTTTTCAAATTGATTTGATCAATTTTGTATCTCATTTTTTGTTTCAGACAAATATACCAGCAGAATCATAGCCACGATACTCAAGTCTTTCTAATCAATGTAGTAAAATTTTATTTGCATCTGTTCTTTTTCATAAATATCCAAATATTCAACACATATACTTTAGTTAAAAGTTAAAAGTTGAATGTTAAAAGTTATTGTAATCTTTTGAAATTAATCTGCAATAAAAATAATAATTTTGTAGTGAAATTGAATTATTTTTTGATATAAGATTGTTGTATTTAAAAAAATAAATTATAAAAAATGGCAAAATTAACTCCTAGATCGGAAAATTACAGTGAATGGTACAACCAAATTGTACAACAAGCTGAATTAGCAGAAAACTCATCAGTAAGATGATGTATGGTAATCAAACCCTATGGTTTTGCTATACGAGAAAACATTAGAGATACATTGGACAAAATGTTTAAAAATACTGGTCATTACAATGCCTATTTCCCATTGTTTATTCCTAAATCTTTTTTTAGTAAAGAAGCTGATCACATAGAATGATTTGCTAAAGAGTGTGCCGTAGTAACACATTATAGACTAAAAAATGATGAAAACTGAAAATGAGTAGTGGTAGATCCAGAAGCAAAATTGGATGAAGAATTGATAGTAAGGCCAACAAGTGAAACTATAATACGAGACAGTTACAAAAGATGGGTAAATTCTTATCGTGATTTACCAATACTTTGTAATCAATGGGCTAATGTAGTAAGATGGGAAATGAGGACAAGAATATTTTTGAGGACAACAGAGTTTTTGTGGCAAGAAGGTCACACAGCTCATGCTACTAGCAAAGAGGCTGAAGAAGAAGCTTTGAAAATGATAGATGTATACAAAGATTTTGCCGAAAACTTTTTGGCTATATCTCCAGTTGTGGGTCCAAAACCTGCTCATGACAGATTTGCAGGAGCATTGGAAACTTATGCTATAGAACCAATGATGCAAGATTTTAAAGCTCTACAAGCATGAACTTCACACTTTTTGTGACAAAACTTTGGTAAAGCATTTGATGTAAAATTTACAAATGAAGACAATAAATTGGATCATGTACGAGGAACATCTTGGGGAGTAAGTACAAGATTGATGGGATGATTGATTATGGCTCACAGTGATGATAATTGATTGATTTTACCACCAGCACTAGCACCAATACATGTGGTAATAGTGCCAATATTTAAAACACAAGAAGATCTAGACGAAATAAAAGAATATATACAGCCTATAGTTAATAGGATGAAAGATACTTATTTGAATTTTGAAGGAAAATATATCAAAGATACTATGAAATTGAGATACAAAATAGATGACGATACGAGTAAATCCCCAGGATGGAAATTTAATGAATATGAATTAAAATGAGTACCAATAAGAATTACTGTAGGTAAAAGAGATATGGAAAATTGAGTAGTAGAAGTATTTAAAAGAGAGTCTGGAGAAAAAGAAACAATGAAAATAGAAGATATATTGATAAATATTTCTAAACTTTTGTTTAAATCACAAAATAATTTGTTGAAAAAAAATAAAAAATTTAGAGAAGAAAATACTTTTTATGTAGATACATATGAAGAATTTAAAGAAAAAATAGAAAAATGATTTGTAATGGCTCATTGGGATGGAACTGTAGAAAGTGCAGAAAAAATACAAGAAGAAACTAAGGCAACTATTAGATGTATACCAAATGAAGAATTTTTGAAAGATCCCAATGAAACAGGAAAATGTATTATAAGCTGAAAAGAAAGCAAATGAAGAGTTTTATTTGCCAAGAGTTATTAATAAATTTTACATTATACAATATAAAATGAATTTATTGAAAAAATGACCAATGCAATATAATGAAAATGATAGTACTATTTCTAATGCAATACCTTGATGAGCGTGAAAATGAAAAATTATAGAAAAAGATAAAATAACATGAAATACGGTTAGTGAAATAGAGGCTGTAATTTTTACAGAAAAAGAAGTGGAAAGGTTATTCGACTGATTAAATCTTAATCCCATGTTAAACAGAAATAGATAATACTAGAAATTTGTTTGCGAAAAGTTATTAAAGCTGAGTTTCATCTGGAGTTTATATGCGATTATATATTTAAACCCTAGGTGGATTACTAAACAATGTATTAAAAAAACTCCTCTGCTAAATAGCATTGGAGTTTTTCTATATCTTCAATTTTTATAATATTATTCTACCTCTGGTACTTCACATACTTCATCTTCTGGACCACAAATTTCTTCTGTAGTTCCACATTCTCATTCTATATAAGAATTAACTCCTTCAGTAGCACAAGCACTACAAACATTTCCATAAGTTTCTCCATCATCTCAACATACTGGCATATATTCCATAGTACAAATTTCTGCATTTTTCTGTTCTTCAGTACATTGTATGTATTCTGAATTATTTGAACATCATGCCAATAAAATAGTAGTCAAAGCTAAAACCGGTAATAAAAATAATAATTTCTTCATTCTTTAATTTATACAATAAATAAAATAAGTGTAAGACTTATATAGAAAGATGTTTCTTTTGCAAATAAAAAAAGTCATTGCGAGTTTACGAAGCAATCCAGTATATCAAAACACTAGATTGCCAAACTTTGTTCGCAATGACAGTATTTTTATCCTCTAGTTTTCATAGATTCTAATATGATTCTCAAACTTGAAATATATGCTCAATTTCTAAGATCAGTATTGTATTTTTCAGCTAAAGAAACTACATTCTTTGTGGCTGGTTTGATAATGTCTTCAAGTTTTTTATTTACTTCATCTTCTTTTCGATAATAATTCATGTTATTTTGTACTTGTTCAAAATAACTTACAGTAACTCATCCAGAATTTGCTAAAATATCTGGCAATACATCTACTCATTTTTTTTGTAATATTGTATCAGCTTCATATGTAGTTGGTCCATTTGCCAATTCTAAGATTATTTTTGATTTGATTTGATCTGCGTTGTCTTTTGCGATTTGATTTTCAAGTGCTGCTGGTACCAATACATCACAATCAAGAAGCAATATTTCTTGGTTTGATATTTTATTGGCGTCTGAATAATCGGTTACAGATTTTCTATCTTGTTTGAGTTGTGTAATTTGCTCTATATTGAGTCAATCTGGATTGTGGACTGCTCATTTACTGTCTGAGATAGCAATCACTTTTGCTCCAGCATCAATAGCAATTTTTGCAAAAGTAAGTCAAGCATTTCCAGCTCATTGTACCACAATTGATTTTCCAGATATAGAATCATTTTTATCTGCAAGATATTGTTCTAATACATAAAATCCTCATTGCGCAGTAGCCGCTCCTCTACCCTCACTTCATCCTACAGACAAAGGTTTTCATGTGATCATTCCTGGTGTCCAAGTTCATGTCACTTTTGCATATTCATCAGCCATCCAAGCCATAATCTGTGGTGTGGTATTTACATCTGGAGCTGGCACATCTACTTGATTTCATATAAATGGAGCAAGTTTTTGCATATATCATCTAGACAACCTCTCTAATTCTCATACAGATAATTCTTTTGGATTTACAATAATTCATCATTTACCTCATTACAATGGAAGTCATGCTACTCATGTTTTGAGACTCATCCATGCAGACAAAGACATAACTTCATCTTTACTTACATTTTGGTGAAATCTTATTCATCCTTTGTATGGTCATCTAGAATTGTTGTGTTGAGATCTGTATCCTGTAAAGACTTTTGTTTCTCAGTTATCCATTTTTACTGGAATATAAAACTCCATTACTCTGTTTGGATAAAGAAATTCTTCTATCAAATTTGAATCATATTCATTTTTGATAAAATTGTATGCTTCCTTAATTTGTGTTTGTACTTGATCATATAAGCTCATTAGTTTAAAGTTTATAAAGTTAAAATTTTCTGTCATTACGAGAAGTGCAACGATGTGGCAATCTAGTGTTTAATAATTCTATCTGCAATAGACTGTCAGCTACAAATATATATTATTTTTTTAATTTTTCATTTAAGTTTTTAATCATATCTTGTGACATCATATCTAAATCAAAATCTGGACTTCGATTCCAATCTTTTTGTGCTACAGAATCATCTATAGATGCTGGTCGAGTATTTGCGATATCTTGTCTAAAATCTGGCTCATATGTACATTTCAAGTCTGGAATATATTTACGAACATTATTTTCTAAATCTTTTGCTGAAAATGAAAAGGCAGTCAGATTGTAACTTGTGTGAATTTTTATTTGCTCAGGTTCTGCTTCCATAATATCAATTGTAGATTTAATTGCATCTGGCATATACATCATAGGTAATGTTGTATCTTCATTTACAAAAAATTTATATTCTCATTTTTGTATAGCATCATAATAAATAGCAACAGCATAATCTGTTGTTCATCCTCATGGTAATGTTTTCCAACTAACAATACCAGGATATCTAAGACTTCTTGTATCTAAGCCATATTTTTGGTGATAATACTGACATAATAATTCTCCAGATACTTTACTAACTCAATACATAGTTGTAGGATCCATAGGTGTAAATTGTGGAGTATCTATTCTTGGCGTATTTGGACCAAATGCAGCAATAGAACTTGGCCAAAAGAATCTCTTAATTTTATATTCTACAGCTAAATCTAACATATCTTTCAATCATCACACATTCACATCCCATGCTAGATCTGGTTTTTGTTCTCCTGTTGCAGAAAGAAGACTTACCAAATGGTATATTGTATCTATTTCATACTTTTCTATAATTTCTTTTATTTTTGTTTTATCTTTTATATTGGCAATCTCAAAAGGTCATCAATTTAAAAGTTCATCTGATGGTTTTGTCCTATTTCCTAATGCAATTACATTTTCTCCTCCATGCTTTTTCCTCAATTCAAGAACTAATTCTGATCCAATTTGTCATGTTGATCCAGTTACTAAGATTTTAGTCATTATATCAATATAGATAAAAAAAATAAAATATCACTAATATATAAAATAACAAACTGCCGTTATTTTTCAACAATAAAAAAAATATTCCACTACCCTTTTTTAATAATTGAATTTAAATTGGGGTTATGAAATATATTTCATTATTTGTCAATTCTATTTAATTCTCTCAGCGGTAACCATCATTCTCTTATCCGTCCTTCCAAGTGGATAACATCACATCAATGTAAGAAAATCTTCTCATTTATCTTGATATTTTTGATATTGATTATTTACATTTTTGGGTGTAACTATGATTTTTTCTACTACCTTATATTCATACAATTTACCATCTCGAATAAGTTTAACAATATCTCATTCTTCTAGTTTTGGAAGTTGAGAAAACACTGTACCATAAGGATTGTGCTCTCGCCATTCTTGAGAAGTATGACCGAACAATAAGGTATTTCCATCTGATCCAGGATTTGGTGTGGTTGGGTATTTTACTACTCAATTTTCCAATTCTTCATCAAAATTTCATTGAGTAAAATCTGATTTTTCTTTGTATTTACTATCTACCAAAGGCACATCAAGATTGATAGATCAAACTATTAGTCTATTGGTAGGAGGAAGTATGTTGAAGTCGAATTCATAAGATTTTAATTTGGATTTAAGCTCTTGTTCTGTAGACAAAGCTGCAGGATTTGAAGAAATATCGCTTGTTTGTTGATACTTTTGTACTAGCTTTTCTACCTCTTCTTGTTTTGTGTTATTTAGAGCAATAGCGCTAGATATCTCACTAGTCTCTTGGATATTGGAATGATCTCGATCTATCACTTCAGTATTATCTTTTGGTCAAAAAAACAATTGAGCATTGGTAAATACCAAAGTAGATACAAATGTAATCACAAAAATAAGAGAAACTACTTTGATCTCTTTGAGAAAGTTCTTTGTCTTTTTCCCTTTCTTTTTGTGCTTTATGTGGAACTCTAGGTGTTCTAGTGTAGTATGCATTATACAGTTTAAAGTGAAAAGTTAAAAGTAAAAAGTTAATATGTCTAATTATACTTGAAAATAAAAAATAATGCAAAACTTGAAATACTTGATAAATATCAAAACTTGACAAAAAAAATATTTTATAAAAAAGCCCCG
The DNA here is from genome assembly GCA_035446765.1 of Candidatus Absconditabacterales bacterium. Classification (GTDB taxonomy): domain Bacteria; phylum Patescibacteriota; class Gracilibacteria; order Absconditabacterales; family Absconditicoccaceae; genus JALOAF01. The sequence goes on along the minus strand of DAOTFU010000001.1, from coordinate 44,016 downwards.
AAAATCGGGGCTTTAAAAAACTCAAACAAGTGATTTTTAACAACTTTTCTGTATAAAGGAACTACTTATTGAGTCACCCTTTACCACATTACTTATAACTTCTGCAAAATGATCTGCGACAGAAACAATTTCTATCCTATCATTTTTTTGTCTCAAAGGTATAGTGTCAGTCAAAATAATTCTGTCAAAACATGAGTTTAATATTCTTTTGTGGGCTGATCCAGATAATACTGGATGAGTAGCCATTGCGCGTACAGATTTAGCTCCTGCTTCTTTTAAAGCTTTGGCAACTGCAGTAATCGTGCCTGCTGTATCAATCATATCATCCACTATAACAATATTTTTATCTTCAGCATCTCCAAGTACAATTACATCTCCAACTTTATTGTCACCAGATCTAGATTTGTAACAAATAATTGAATTAGCATCAACATCCAAATCTCTCAAAAAACCTTGGTATGCTATAGCTCTTTTTGAAGCCCCCATATCTGGAGCAGCTATAGCTAAATTGGATAGTTGCATTTTCTTTATCAAAGGAACGAATAAGGAAGCTGCAAATAAATGATCTACAGGGATTTTGAAAAATCCCTGTTCTTGATCTGCGTGAAGATCTATTGTAATAACCCTATCTGCACCAGCAGCCTCTATCATGTCTGCAGCAAGCCTAGCTGTAATTGGTGCTCTGGCTTCGCTTTTACGATCTTGACGTGCATAACCAAAATAGGGAATTACTGCTATAACTTTGTAGGCTGATGCTCTTTTTGCTGCATCAATCAACATAAGAAGCTCCCAGAAGTTGTCGGATGGTGCAAATGTAGACTGTACAATAAATACATAACAATCTCTTACACTTTCATCTGGAAAAGATTTAAATTCTCCATCTGAAAATTCTGTATAAGCTTTTTTTCCTAATTTAATAGGTTCAGAATGTTTAAAATATGATTTAACAATTTTTTTTGCTAAATCGGTTGATCCTTGACCGGTAAAAATTTTAACATTTTTCATAATATAATTTTTTGTTTTTGGATTAATAATTTATGATTTTTATTAAAAAATACTGTATTTATTTCTTTACTTTTTGCAAATAAAAATTATAGTAAGTTTAGATTTTAAAAGAATAAAATATCTTATGAAGACAATAAAATTTGAAGAATTTATGGATGATGTAGACTTCTTTGTGGATGAAGCAAAGAAATGAAAAATCTTTATATACCCTACTGATACGATCTATGGTATTGGATGAATCTGGAATGAAGAAAATATAAAAAAAATTGCTGATATAAAAAATAGAGATCGGAATAAAATGTTTTCTGTGATTGCTCCTAATTTTGAATGGATCCAAAAGAATTCAGAATGCAGAATTCAGAATTCAGAATTGGAAGAACAGTTACAAAAATACCACTGAGTGACTTGGATATTTTCTTATGAAAAACCTGGAGTTAGGATAATAAAACATGATTTTCAAAAATTTGTAAAAAAACTTGGAAAATGATTTATTACCACATCTGTAAATATTTCTTGAGAGCCTGCGGTGACTAATCTAGAAGATTTAAAACCCGAAATAAAAGAGAAGATTGACTATATCATAGACTCTTGAATATGTGAATGAAAACCATCTGTCTTAATTGATTTTGTAAAGGGGAAAATAATAGAAAGATAAAAAAAATAATGGATAGTTGATAACAATCAATGAATAATTAAAATGTAATAAGTATTTAAATTTTAATTATTTTTTATGGAAAATATAATTGTATCAAATCCTGAAAAAATAAAAATTATAAAAAATGAAATTATTGATTGATGAAAAGAAAATCTACATATTATATCAGATTTTGATAGAACACTTACTCAAGCTTACTCAGATTGAAAATATAGAGCATCATTAATTTCTGTATTATATGAAGAATGATATCTTTCTAAAAAATATCAAAAAACTGCACAATGATTTTTTGCATACTATCACCCAATAGAAGTTGATAATAATATTTCTATTGAAGATAAAAAAAGAGCTATGGAAGAATGGCGAACAAAGCATAAAATATTGCTAATAAAAGAGTGAATAAGTAAACAAGATATTTACAAAGCCATGAAGTCACAAAACATAAATTTGAGAAAATGATCAAAAAAGTTTTTTGAATTATTGAACAAAAATAATATTCCACTTGTAATATTATCAGCATGATGACTATGAACTTTATCTATAGAAAAGTATCTGAAAAATCAAAACTCTATGTATGATAATATTTGTTTAATTGGAAATGAGTTTGTCCGAGATAGAGATAAAGCAGTAGATTTTAAGAAACCAATAATTCATAGTTTAAATAAAGATGAAACTGTGATAAAAGAATTTCCAAAAATTTATGAAAAAGTAAAAGATAAAAAAAATGTGATTTTGCTTGGAGATAGTATAAGTGATATACAGATGGTAGAATGATTTGAATATAATAATTTATTGAAAATATGATTTTTGAATAAAGATGTGGAAAAAAACATTGAAAAATATAAAAGTAATTATGATGTAGTAATAATTAACGATTGATCTATGGAATTTGTTAATGATTTATTAGACGAGATTTTAAAATAATTCTTTGTTGTGAGGAATAGCAACACCTGTCTGCAGATAAAGACAGAACCGTTACCTACAAAAATATTTATCAAAATAAATAAACTCATGAATAAAAAAGTAATGTTAATAATCCGTGATTGACGAGGTTATAGTGAAAAAAAAGAATGAAATGCAATTTATCATGCAAACACACCAAATGATGATAAATATAACAAAGACTATCCCAATTGTATGTTAAAATGTAGTGGCAATGCAGTAGGAAATCCTGAATGAGTACAAGGATGATCTGAGGTCTGACATTTAACCATAGGTGCTTGAAGAATCGTTTGGCAACCTTATGAGCTAATAAACAGACAAATAAAAGATGGTTCGTTTTTGAATAATTTAGAACTAACCAAAGCTATTCATCATTGTAAGATAAACAATACATATCTTCATATTGGATGACTACTGTCAGATCAATGAATACATGCTGACCACAGACATATACATGCAATATTAGAGCTTTGCAAACAAGAAAAATTCGATCGTGTATATATACATGTAACTACAGACTGAAGAGATGTGCCTGAAAAATCTGCTATAGAATTTATAGAAGAAACAGAGAGGGTAATAAAAAAAATAGGAATAGGAAAAATAGCTTCTGTAATATGAAGATATTATAGTATGGATAGAGATAGAAACTGGGATAGAACTACCGAAGCATACAGACTAATGACTCAATGAAAATGATTTAAAGCTAAATCAGCTAAAGAAGCAGTAGAATTGGCTTACAAAAGATGAGATAAAACAGATTATTATATACAAGCTACAAGTATTGTGGATGAAAATGATAAACCAATATGATTGTTGGAAAAGGAAGATGCTATGATACGATATAACTTTAGAGCAGATAGATCTAGACAAATAACTTCTATGGTTGCTAGACTGCCTGATTGTGAGATAGAACCAGAAAAACGAGTAAAAGATATTTATTATGTGTGTTTTAGTAGTTATGATTCTGATTGGGAATTGCCAGTAGCATTTCCTCAACTTCAAGTAGAAAATAATTTATGAGAAGTTGTTTCTAATAATTGATTAAAGCAACTTAGAATAGCTGAGACAGAGAAATATGCTCATGTTACTTTTTTCTTTAATTCACAAAAAGATCAGAGTAACAAGTGAGAATCAAAAATAATGATAAGTTCTCCAAAAGTAAAATCATATGATTTACAACCAGAGATGTCAGCATATAAAATAACAAAAAAACTATTGGATGAAATAGGAAAATTTAATTTAATAGTAGTAAACTATGCTAATCCTGATTTGGTATGACATAGTGGAAAATTTGATGCAGTAGTAAAAGCTTGTGAAGTGGTGGATGAGTGTATTTGAGATATAGTAGAAAAATGAATCAAAGAAAATTATTCTATACTACTTATGGCAGATCATGGTAATGCCGAAAATATGCTTTATCCAAATGGTGAGATAAATCCATCCCATGGTACTAATCCAGTGAGAATGACATTGATAAATGCAGGTGATGTAAAATTGAAAGATGGTTGAATGAGTGACATAGCTCCTACTATATTAGAATTGATGGGATTAGAAAAACCAGAGGAAATGACTGGAGAAAGCTTAGTAGAATAATAGCTCCACCCGGGTGATTAAATCACCCGGGTGGTACTGAAATATAACATTTAAATTATTAAATAAAAATTAGAAATGACACAAATCAAAAATGTACACGCAAGAGAAGTATTGGATAGTAGAGGAAATCCAACCGTAGAAGTGGAAGTAACATTGGAAAATGGAATAACCGACCGCAGTTCTGCGGGGCTAGTGGGAAAAGCTATAGTACCTTCTGGTGCTAGTACTGGAATACACGAAGCTTTGGAATTAAGAGATGGAGACAAAAGTAGATATATGGGTAAGTGAGTATTGAAAGCTGTAGAAAATGTAAATACTGAAATAAAAGAAAATATTGTAAACAAAGATTTTGCTGATTTCAATGAATTGGATAAATTTATGATAGAATTGGATGGGACCAAAAATAAATCAAAATTTGGTGCTAATGCAATACTTTGAGTAAGTATGGCTTTTGTAGATGCTTGTAGTAAGACTGATGGGAAATGGATATATGAATATCTAGGAAAATGAAATGGAAACACACTACCCTACCCTATGATGAATATTTTAAACTGAGGAAGTCATGCAGACAACAATGTAGATATCCAAGAATTTATGATTGTGCCTATATGAGCTCCAAATTTTAGTGAATGATTGAGGCGAGGTACAGAAATATTTCACAATTTGAAAGCTATCTTGAAAGCTAAAGGATTGGCTACTTCTGTAGGTGATGAAGGTGGATTTGCTCCAAACTTAGGATCAAATGAAGAAGCTATCCAAGTGATTATGGAAGCTATAGAAAAAGCTGGATACACTGGTAAAATTAAGTTAGCTCTAGATGTTGCAGCTAGTGAATTCTTTGAAGATGGAAAATATAATATGGCGTGAGAGGGTAAAGTTTTAACTTCTGTTGAGTTAGTAGACTTTTATGCTGAGATGATAGAAAAATATCCAATCATGTCTATTGAAGACGGATTAGATGAAGATGATTTTGAAGGATGGAAATTGGTTGAACAAAAAATTGGATCAAAAATAATGACAGTTGGAGATGATCTATTGGTTACGAATATTGAAAGATTGAAAATGGGAATTGAAGAAAAAATGTGTAACAGTATATTGATTAAATTGAATCAAATTGGATCTGTAAGTGAAACCATTTCTGCTATAAATATGGCTCATGAAAATGGAATGAAAGCTATAATTTCTCATAGATCTGGAGAAACTGAAGATACTTTCATAGCTGATTTAGCTGTGGCTTTGAATACTGGATTTATCAAAACTGGTTCTGCTAGTAGAACTGATAGAATCGCTAAATATAATCAACTTTTAAGAATTACAGAAAGATTAGGAAATGAGGCTAAATATGGAAAATAGAAACCTTTATATATACTTTATTCAATATGAAAATTTGCATATGGTGAGATAGTACAGGTTGGTGAGCGTTCGACAAAAAAATGGGTGGATGGGCAAATAGATTGCATATATGGTGATTAAGCAACGATAACTATGTTTATAATTTTTCAATTTCATCAAACGATACAAGCTGAATATTGTATGCTTTAGAAAAAGAAATTTGAATAATAAATCAAGTAGAACCTGAAGATCAATACATATATGTATTTGCTATAGGTAGCAATGATTCAAGATATAAGAATACTAAGGACAACAAAGTTGTACCTATAGATGAATTTAGGTCGAATCTACAAAAAATAATTGATATTACAAATCAGGTTACTGATAAAATAATGTTTGTGGGGTTAAAACAAATTGATGAGAGTAAAACCACACCTATACCATGGGAACCAACAGAATATTATGAAAATGATGATTTAGCAGAATATAATAAGACCATAAAAGAAGTATGTGAAAAAAACAATACATTTTTTTTATCTATTCGAGATTTATTAGACAAAGAAGATTTTGAAGATGGATTACATCCCAATTCTCAAGGACATAAAAAAATGTATGAAAAAATAAAAGAATTTATAAAAAAGAATTTACTTAAGTAAATGATTTGTTTGTGGATCTAATAGCTATCTCATATCACAATATCTGACATTTCAAAGATAAAATTTTGAATACTTTTTTTTATAAAAAAGATTTGCTTTTTTGTGATTTATAAGTATAACTAATTTAGTTAATTTAACTAAATTAATAAATTATCATGATCTATACTTTAAAATCTTTTAATACAGGGCAAATCACTCTTCCAAAAGTTTGGAGATCAAAATTTAAGACCAAAAACTTTATAGCTGAAGAGCACGAAGATGGATTATTAATCAAACCTATAGTAGATTCCAATGATTCGGTTTATTATGAAAACAAAGATGGATTTGGTGTCTACAGTTCTCAATGAATAGATCCTGAAGAAATTATTTCAAAAATTAATAAATTGCAAAATGGATAATATAGAAAAATTTTTATCCAAACTTTCTCAGAAAGAATTGGCAATAATTTTGGGTATTATGCAAAAAATATCTAATTGAGAATTTGTAAACTTGGATACAAAAAAACTAAAATGAGAAGAGAATATTTATAGGGTAAGGAAAGGTAACATACGTATAATTTTCAAAAAAGAATGAGATAAATGAAAAATTATAAATATTGATTTTAGGTGAAATATTTACAAAAAATGATAGAAAAAAGCTGAAATTAGTGAAAAAATCATAGAATCTTACAAAAGTTTATGAAATTGAAAAACCTCTAAAATTAGCAGAAATATGATTGGAAGATTTTGAATCAACATATGAATAATTTTTCTTGATTATCTTGAAAAAAATATATTTTCTCGTATCTTAAGTAAGATTTATTTTTAATATAATTTTAAGTGGATTTAATAGCGATCTCATATTACAATATCTGACCATTCAAAGACAAAATCTTGAATATTTTTTTCGATAAAGGAAAATTCTTGATTAGAGCTCCTATTGGTAGTGGAAAAAGCTTCTTATTTTTCGACTGACCTACCTATGCTTTATATAAGCATACTGGTAGAAATGTTTTGAATGTAGATAGTAAAAGTGGTTTTATAAAACTATTGTTTGAAGTTGAGTGACAAAAATATTTGGTTGTTAGAAATTTAACTCAAGGTAAAACAAAGGATATATGTAAATCACGTTTATTAATTGTTAATTGAGAATTGTGAATTGAGAATAAAGATTGAAAAGATATTGAGGAGTTGTTGAAAGAAGGTTGAGCTAATTTGGAGGAAATAACTTTTAAAAATGAAAGAGATTTAGAATGAAATCTAAGCGAACTTCTACCACCTAGAGAAGTTTTTTTGAGTACTGTTTTTCTTTTGCAAGATAGTGAAAATATATTTGAACTAGAACCCGCAAAAAGACTAATTGTAATGAAAAATATTTTCAATTTGGTGTGAATAGATGAAATAAAAGATCAGATTGCCAACAAAAGAAGAGATATACAAACTACTTTGAAGGTTAAATCTGATACTAGTAATTGGGATTTTAAGATTAAGAGTTTCGTAACTGCTTATGTGAATAATTATAAAAATATTCAGGAAAATTTTTGAGAAGGACAAATCCCCCCTACCCCCCTTAACAAAGGGGGCGCATATAAGGAATTTATTCAGGAGTTGGAGACGGTAGCTAATAAAGTAAATATAAATGAGTTTAGTTTGGAGTGATTTGATAAGAGTTTTCATATAGAAATTGAAAAATATATATCAGACAAAAAGTGAGAGTATAAAGAAGTATCTTTGAAGTTAGAACACCATGAAAAAATTAAAAGTGAAAAGTTGAAAATTAAAAGTGATGGTTGAAAATTAAAAGAAGAATTAGAAAGTAAAATTAAAAATATTGATGAAAAAATAAATAAAATTGATCCAAAAAAAATAGAAAATAAGAAGAAAGAAAAATTAGATTTAATTTGAAAATCTGATGAGATTTTTAAATGAATAAATTTGAATATAAATATTCCAAATGATCTAGTAGAATATTTGGATAATGAGATAAAATCCTTAGAAGATCTAAATAATTTGGTAAATACTGCTATTGCTAAATGACAAAATTTTGCTGATCAAAAAACTAATATAAAATTAAGAATTGAGAAGGAAGAAGTTAAAATTGAAAATGAAAAAAAGAATAAAGAGATAGAGTTAAAGAATTTGAATGAAAATAAAAAAAATCTAGAAGAACAACACAAAAATATTTTAAATAAAATAAATGATTTAAATAAAACTGTAAATGATGAGGCAGAGTTTAATTGTGTAAAAATAAATGCAAATTGTCCTTTTATCAAAGATATAAATAAAAAAACTTTTGAAGAATTGGAAAGGCAAATAAAAAGTTTTAAAGAAGAAAAAGCAATACTAGAGTTAAAGGTGAAAAGTGAAGAGTGAAAAATTAAGGAGTTGAGGCTATGAGATGAAAAGTGAAAATTGGAACATGAAGAATTAAAAAAATTGAATTTGGAATATTGAAAAATTGAAAAATTAATTTTAGAATTAAGAAAATTTTTGACTGAGATTGACTTTAAAAATATACAAAATAAATATAAAGAGCGAAGAGAAATTCAAACTACTCTACAAACTCTAGATAAAGAAATTATATCTTTAGAAAATGGAGCAAAAGAATTAGAAAATTATAAAAATGAAAAAATAAAAACTTGAGAACAAATATTAAATATTGAAAAAGAAAATCAAAAAATAGAGAAAGAATTGGAAGAAATTGGAAAAGAAAAACTAAAACAAAAGAAGATTTTAGAGACTTTTGAAATAGAAAAGATAAATAAATTAGAAAATATAAATAAAAACATGCAAGAAAATTTGCACGATATAAAAAATATTATTGATGAATTTAAAGACAGTCAATTATCAATAAAAAAGCTGAAAGAAGATGAAAAAGTAGTTAAAGACCTGTATCAAATTTTTTCAAAAGAATTATTGTTGTTTGTTTTAGAATGATATTTGCCGGTCTTAACTGATATAATCAATTCATTTTTGGCGCAAGTCGTTGAATACAATATTGATATCAAATTGCTGCAAAAAAACGAACACTTGGAAATGGACGTAAAAGTTTATGATGAAAAATGAGAAAGAGATATAAAATCATTGAGTGGGGGACAAAAAGTCATCTTGAAATTGGTGTGGATGTTGGCTATATCTAGTTATATGAAATCACCAATATTGTTTTTGGATGAGACGATAAATAATTTGGACAATGATACAGTAGGTAAGGTCGCCGAAATGTTGAGCGACTTTGTAAAACAGAGAGATTTAAAACTCTATACTGTAACTCATAGCCAACAAATCCAAGAAATGGATATATGGGATAGAATTATCCATATTGAAGACTTTATTTAACGAATGTCATCTCGAGTCCTGCTATTTAGACGGGAGACGCTGTAATTGTTACGAGATATCTAATGGTCAGATTCCTCGCAAGTTAGAACACCGCATTTTTGCGGCACAAGCAACTCGGAATGACAGAACTATTTATTTTATAAAAATTTTGTATGAAATACAATGAGGCGTTGCAAACTTTAGGAAAAAATTTTGATCCTTTTTTACATATTTTGAAAAATGAAATTATAGATGAAACTGAATGATTTTTTGTAGTGCCTTCTCGTGCGCCTTATGTAAAAAATCATCTTCTTGTGATACCAAAAAGAAAAGTATATCTATTGAAAGATCTAAAAGAAAATGAAAAAATAGAAATGTTTAAATTACTTGAAAAATGGACTACAAAACTTCATAAAATACATCCTGATATAAATTTACTACTTAGAGACGGATTGGTTTGATGAAAAACTGGAAAAAGTGTAAATCATCTACATTTCCATCTTATACCAGACTGCCCTATTTGAGCAGAATGACAATTAAATTCAATCGAGCGCAAATGGTATGATGAAACAGAATATGAGATAATTATAAAAGAAATTAAAGATAATTTTTGTTAAAAAATCATATTTTATGGTTTTTGTCAACTCTATATGGGCTAAATAGCTCATATATTTTGATATTTAAGGATTTAGAGATAAAATTAGATTGTAATTTAGAACTGTAAAAAAAGAAAAATGAATTCAATCCTATACAGACAAGTATCAAAGTTTTTATTGGCTATAGCCTTTTGAATATTATTTCTATTTTGTACCACTTATGGTGCTAGTATTTATCAATCAAAAGAAAACTTAAATACTTTTGATGTAAAAAGTGCTAGTCAGACAATAAGAGACTTAGAATCTAGTATAGAAGATATTACAGACCAGTTGTATGAGCTAGATAATAAAGAAATTGATATGGATGGTGAATTATCTGAAAAATATAGAGAAATTAGAGAAGAAATTGTAGCTGTAATACAAGATATCAACTATACTACAGACTATGTAGGTACTATGTTACAAAAAATTGCTGTGTACAAAAAGCAAATATTTTTGACTACCAAACAACTAAAAGATACTAGAGCTGGATTGGATAATACAAAAGAATATATAGAACAATTTGCAAAATTTTTGTACAAAATGGATAATAAAATATTTATAGATGAAAAAGTTGATGATTTTAAACTTTTTGCAAACTCGGACAATATACCATTGGCGCTGTCCAATGAGTATATGATCAAAAAAATATTGATACAATTTAATGATTTGATGGAAAATCTAGATACAGACGAAGATAAACAGATTAAGTTAATTAAGACTTTAAATGAATTAAAAATAAAAGCTAGTAATGATGTAAATGATTATCAAGCAATATTGGAGACTTTACATCAAAAGAAAAACTATTTGATACAATTTATGAAATTGTATAAAGATGATCAATTGGCAGAACAAAACTTTAGTATGATTTTTAATAGTAGAAATGATGTACATAATGCAATATCTACTATAGTAGATAATGTATCTGAAGAAAAATATAATGTGCCATTTGACATGGAAAAGAAGATAAAAGAATTGAACAAAATATATGAAGACAAAATTGAAGATGAAGAAAATATTCAACCAATGGCTTGGCCAATATATCCAATAGAAGAGATAGAAATGTACTTTGGAGATGAAGAATTTGAAAAAGAATACAATATACCAAATCGATGAATACAGATAAAAGCTGAACAAGCTACTCCTCTGTATGCGGCAGAAGATGGTATAGTATATCATGTGACAGACAATCCTGGAATATGAATAAACTGGATACTTATTGCTCATCCAAAATGATATATCTCTGCTTACATGTTTGTAAACAAAACTGTTATAGAAAAATGAGATATAGTAAAAAGATGACAGTTAATATGATACTCAGGATGAGAGCCTGGTACTAGAGGTGCTGGATTTATATCAAATGGTCCAAATCTAACATTCTTTGTATTTAAAGATGGTATAGCTATAGATCCTCTAAATCTACTTGATCTTAGTGTAGTTCAAAATAAAGATTTGATACCAAAACAATACAATATAAAGTATTTAAATGATAAATATGCTAGAAAAGTAGACATATCAGAACTAGATTTAATGACTGGATCTTCTGTACTACAAAGATCTGATCAATTTTTGAACACTTACGGTGTAGGAATATATAGAGAGTTAGCATTTTGGGAAGATGCAGTAAAAGATACAAATATAGATAGAGACGTAGTGATTTGTATTGCTTTTGCAGAAAGTACTCTGGGTAACTATCTATCTACATCAAACAATATCTGAAACGTAGGAAATGATGACAGTGGAAATAGAATATCATTTAGCTCTGCATTGGCTGGGGCTAGAGCGATAGCAGATACTTTAAACAATCAACATCTGTGAGAATATCATACAATCAGACAGCTAAGTAGATATGGAAACAAAGATGGAAAAATTTATGCATCTAGTCCTATCAACTGGCAAACCAATGTAAGTAAATGTTTAAGTCAAATCAAAGGATATTATGTGCCAGAAGACTTTCCATTTAGAACTGGTCCAAATCCAAGATTGTTGGAACTGGAAGAAGAAATAGAAGAATAAAAAAATAATAAAATATAATGAAAATCCTGAGTCTAATCTCAGGATTTTTTTAGAATCACCCGGGGTCTATATTTAACACAAAATTGACCCTGGGTGGATAATATTATATCTTTTCTAATTCAAATCCATCTTTGGTGTCCAATATATTTCGTCATTTTGATTTTAAATCATCTCTGATTTTGTCTGCTGTAGCTCGATCTTTATTTTGTTTTGCAGATAGGCGATCCTCTCCTAACTTCTGGATTTCTTGTGGAATTTCTATATCTTTCGACTTAGCTCAAGATGACAATATTAAAAAATCAAACAAATCTAATCTTAATAAACTATTATCTAATCGTTTAATTATCGAAATTATTTCTGAATTTGGATTGTGTAATGCTTTATTTATTTCAGCTAACAATCTTGGTGTATTTAAATCATCTAATATTGCAGAAATAGAATTATTGAAAAATTCTTTTGCTTCATCTGTGGTTATTTGTGATTCAATATCTTGGTATGATCCTTGATAGTCCAAAATCTCTCAATCAAAATTATGTATTTTTTTGATAATATTTTGTCTTTGTTTCTTGGCTTGTTCTAATACATCTTGATTGAAATCCAAGAAAGATCTGTAATGTGCTGTATAGTAAAGCATTTTGAGATCTAAAGCACTATATCACTGTGCTTCAATATCAGAAACAGTTACAAGTCATCAATCAGCTTTAGCTACTTTTTTTCATCACAAATTTAAAAATTGATTGTGCATTCGGTATTTTACTCGAGGTTTTTTGTCAAAAGTACATTCACTTTGAGCAATCTCATTAGTATGATGTACTCATATATGATCTACTCATCAAGTATGTATGTCAAACTGTTCTCAAAGATATTTAGATGACATAGCACTACATTCTAGATGCCAACCTGGAAATCACACTCATCGTGGGCTATCTCGTTCCATTTGCCTTTTTTCTCATGGTTTGGAAAATTTTCGCAATGAAAAATCTGTTGGATTTTTTTTGTTTTCATTTTGAATTCTAGCTCAAGCTCTCAAGGATTGGTTTTCTAGTCATGCTAACTTTCCATAATCCTCTACTTTTGAAGTATCCATGTAAATACCATCACTTAGAATTTTGTAAGTATATCACTTTTCTTCTAGTGTCTTTACCATGTTTATTTGTTCTTGTATATGGTCTGTAGCTCTACAAAAAACATCAAATTTTTCAATATTTAAAGAATCTAAATACTTATAAAATTCTGTAATATATTTGTCTGCTAGTTCTCGAACTGTCATATTGTCTCTTTTTGCTCACTTTTCCATCTTATCTTCACCGTCGTCTCAATCATCTGTAAGATGTCATACATCTGTAAGGTTCATAACATGTTTTGTAGGATATCACAAAATATTTTTGATTGTATTTCTAAGTAAATCAGCAAAGGAAAAAGCTCTCATATTTCCTATGTGTGGATTTCGATATACTGTAGGTCAACACGAATATATTCATACAAAATCAGCCTTTCCTTCGTCAATACGAGGGATAAATTCTTCTTTTTTGTGTGTCATCGTGTTGTAAATTTGGAATTTCATTTTTTTGTATAATGTGTTAAACAAGTATTAATTTATATTTTTAGAATTAGAATTCAATTTTATTATAAAACAAAATGGTGTGTAAAAACACACCATTATAGTCATAAAACCAACTTTAATATATTTATATCACAGGAAACTCAACGACATAATTATTGGTTTCCTTGTTATAGCTTGTTTCACAATCAAACCCAAGCTTTATAAATCTCTCCCTTGAGGAGATTTTTTGAACCATCTCTACATCAATAATGGTGCTTTTTTTATTATCACCTTCTGAGCGATCTTTGAAGAAATCCTTAAAGTAATAATATGCTGCACAATTACAGCCCCAAGGATCCTGATAATCAATATCTGGAGCCCATGGAAGTTTATAGATATTTTTTTCCATACCTATATCCCTAGTGCCACCATACCAATCAGAGTTTCCTCCGATCTGAGTAGTGAGATAACTCATAATCTCTGTCAAAACTCTCTCCCAAAACCTTGGGTATAGTTCATAAAGATCTGCTGGTATAGCTAGACGCATTTTGTAATATGCATCTTCAGCAGAATTGTGCCGCCTGATTTCAAGATACTTCTGGATCACTTTTGACAAAACACCATCCTGTAAGAATTGGGTAGTATCCGCCATAATTTCATTCCTATACGACCAAATGATCTCCACGGCGGACTTTTCTGATAATGGTTCGTAACCTGCAGGACCATTTAAGGTAATAGTATCACCACACCATACGTAAGTATCGGTAGTGGTTCTTGCAGCATCAATATGGTCTAGAATTAAAGCAAATTCCTCTGCTGTGTTTTCAAAGATCACAGTTTCTTTTAATAACCACTGCCAACTTGGCTGTAGTGTCTCATCTTTTTTACAAGACGACAATAAACTTGCTGTAACTGAAAAAAACAGCACCAAGATAATAATTTTAATTTTTTTCATATTCTACTTTTTTTGTTAGACTTATGTTTCTATCTGTTCTTATAACAAAATAATTATAAAAGTCAATAAAAAGTAATAGTCTATATAAAATTAGCAAATGTTGATTTTAGAGCAGATTTTAATATAATTTTTAGACTTTATAAGATAATATTAATATGCTAGATTTTGGTATATTGTGAAGTAACGCAAGAAACTTATCATATATAAAAAAATTTAACGACAAAAAATCTATACGTCTAGCCAACAATAAAATAAAAACTAAAGACTTTTTGTCTGCTAGATGAATACCTTTTGCCAAAAATTATACTATCATAAAAAATCGTAAAGAACTTTTTGATATTGATTTTGGTAAATTGCCCAAAAAAGAATTTGTAGTAAAACCAAATAAATGATCTAAATGAAAAGGTATATATATAACTAAATTTTTATGAACCATAGAAAAAAATGAGAAATTAGAAGTTAGAAATATTTTTGATAAAGCAAAAATATATGTAAATAAAATAGCAGATAAAATTCAAAACTTACCAAATCTGCCTCATTATTATGAAATATGATGAGAGATGGTAGATGATAATACTTTTAGAAGATATATATTGGATAATCTGGATGGTAAAAACTCTATGACAATGTGATGAGACAAAGTAATTATAGAAGAGAAAATAAAAGCTGGAGAGTGATTTGTAGAGTTTTGTAAACATGGGTTGGCAGATATAAGAATTATTGTATTTAATCTAGTGCCGGTAAGTGCGATGGTAAGGATGCCTACACACAAATCTGAGGGTAAAGCAAATATTGCAAGATGATGAATAGGTCTTTGAGTAGAAATATGAACCTGAAAAATCAATACAATGTTCGAAGATCAAAAAATATACAAATGAAAATTTAAACAAGAATATAAAAACTTAAAGGATCATAAATTGCCTTACTGGGACGATATACTATTTCTTTCATCAAAAGTACAATACTTTGTAAACTTGTGATACTTAGCACTGGACCGAGTTATAACTGAGGATGGTCCAAAACTTTTAGAAATAAACGCTAGAGCCGGATTAGAAGTACAGAATATATCTGGTATGAAATTGAAAAATATACTAAAAAAAATATCAGATCTAAAAATATCAGACCCAGAAAAATGAGTAGAAATAGCAAAGAGTCTATTTTCCAAAAAAATTACAAAATGATATGCAGACAAAATATTGTATCTTTCTCAATATGGAAAATTGAGTATATCGTGAGAAAATACCATAAGATATGATGATCTAAAAATAAAAGTAAATATAAATAAATCTGAAAATTATGTAAGCAAAGAAATATTTAAGTGACTAAAAGAAAATCCTAAATCTGATACCAATCTAAATTTGTATGAAAATGATATACACATAAAAAATATAAAATACTTAATGGACGAAACTTTGGATCCAGATCAAATAGTTTTGTGAAAATCTATAGCGTCTGATTTCTTGATAAAACCAGTCAACAAGGCTGAAGGTAAAATAGACATAATTAATACAAAAGAAATAGAATCTATCGAAAAAAATAAACTACATAATATAGATGAAGATATAAGTAAAATAGGAAAAAAATTGATACTTGCTAAAGTATTAAAACCACAAAACTATTTTGAAGAATTGGATAAATTTATATTAAATAATGGAAAATATAATCCAAAATTTGAATATAAACGACCAGAAAAACAAAAACTAGAAGAATTAACGAAAGAATTATTAAATATAAAAAATGATTTGGAAAAAAATAAATATAACAAAAAGTTTTCTAAGTTATTTACAGATAAAATAGAAGATTTGTTGTGTAGAATAAATTTAATCAATGCATATAAAAATAAAGACTACAAAAATATATTGTTTTATAATGAAAAGTTATTTTGAAAAATAGATAAAAGGCTTTTAGACAAATCAAAAGAAAAAATATTTGAGTGAAATGTAGAAAATAAAGAAGTTCTTTGAAAGTTATTGACTGTGGAAGAAGTAAAAAGAAAAATAGAAAAATATTTAAACAAAAAATGAATAGAATGAGTTGACGTAATAATCACTTCTACTACACTAGCTAGAGTAAGTGTAATCATGTGAAAAAAAATAAAAATAAAGATAAACAGAATGGTGCCATTTCAAGAAAAAGAATTGGAATCTGTCTTGGCGCATGAAATAGATACTCATCTAATGAGGTATATAAACGGAGCAAATAGTGGCTGGAATATTTTTAAAGAATGAGTTGGTTTTCATATAAAAGATGAAGAGTGATTAGCAATATACAATGCTAGCAAACATTTACCAAGTGAATTTGAGAAACTTAGTTTCTACAAAAAATATTTCCTACTAAAAGAGGCTCAAAAGTATCCATTTTGAAAATTAACTGACTTGACCAAATTTCTTTATCCAGAAAAAAACCTTGAAAGAATCTTTAATACCATATTGAAATTAAAAAAGTGAATACAAGATACATGAGTAATCAAGGAGTGAGCTATTTTTATGAAAGAAAAGGTTTATCTAGATTGATATGTAAAGATAAAAGATTGGGCAGAAAAATGAGGAGAAGTAGAAGATATGTATAAAGGTAAAGTTAAAATAGATGATTTAAAATTTATAGACTAAAAATGATAAAAGTAATAATAAATGCAGATGACTTTTGAATATCGGATAAATTTGACGAAGCAATATTAGAATTACTAGAGAATAAACAAATAACATCAACTACAGTATTGGTAAGGGGGTGCAAAAATAAACAAAATATAAACAGATTGATGGAATTGAAAAAGAAGAATAATGTTTCTATCTGACTGCACTTTAAAATAAATTGAATTGATGACTACAATGCTATAATGAATGAATTAAATAAACAATACAATTCGTTTAAAAATATATTTGGTATAGAACCCTCTCATATTGATAAACATAATCGAGAAAATAATAAAAATGAAGTAAGAGTAATGTGTGATTTTGCTATTGAACATAATCTTCCAATAAGGCTATATACTAGATGAAAATATTTTAAAACTTATGAAGACGAGTATAAAAATAAAATTATAATGACTGATAAGTTGTATAACATAACATCTAACAATTATTGAATCAAGGTAATCAAAGAAAAAATACAAAATGATCATAATGATGAGATTTGGGAAGTTATTTGTCATCCTGGGTTTTTTGACAATAAATATGAACCTGCAAAATGGGGAACTGAATTAAATAAAAGAAGAGAAAAAGACTATGAAGATGTGATAGAGTTGTCAAAATATTTGAAAGAAAAAAATATTAAAACAATATCTTTCTTAGATTTAAAATAAATATTTACAAAAATAATTATTAAACAATGAAACTACTTAAATCTACATTATTAATATTATGAATATCTTTTATCATCTGAGCATCATCTGCTCAAAGATACTGTGATCCAGATAGAGTTGAGTTGAAGTGAGACTCCTCTATCACAACTAATCAAGTGTCAGAATATACTATAAATGATACTTGGTGAATGAAAAGTAGTGATGAATTGACCGCTTATTATAGCTTGTGGAAATGATCACAAAGATTTGAATCTGTACAAGGAGACAAATTTTTCTTTAATTTTGAAGATGAATGAGAATATATATTGAAAGCTAGCCTTACTGTAGACAACTGTAGATATAATCTGGAGAAAAAATTGGATGTGTTTTATAAGTCGGTTTTTTATATCTGATATGACCTAGAAGAATTTGAGATATGATATGAAAATAACTTTAAAAATAATGCAATACTTTTCAATAAAGCACTGATATCAAATAATGTATTTTCAGAGGATGAAATCATAAATAAATTACTTGAACAACAAAATACTCTGAAAAATTCTGATATAATAGTAATAAACAACAAAGAAACTGATACAGTATTTCAAATATTGTGAAAATTATCAAAATCAGAAAATATTGATTTTTCAGATAAGGAGATTTTTGTGATAAATAATACCAATAAACACTTTATGAAGAGAATATTATCAAAGTATATCATGCTAATAAACAATGATAGTATTTATATGGTCAACAATGATCATCTTTTGAATGTGATATCAGACCTATCTTTTGGTAAAGATATAATAAATGAATCTCTAATTGAGATATTTCCACTTTCATTTCAAAAAACTTCTCGTGCATTGATATTGTCATATATAACAGATACACTTATAGCAAATTGATTGCCTATAAATCTTATGTGATTGTTTTTAACTCTAAGTGTGGCTGCTTTGATAATAACAATATTTAGACAAGTGATTGGATTTTCTGTGTTTGGTACTTTTAGTCCTCTATTGTTTGGTCTATCTATATCCGTACTTGGTACTCAAGCTACAATAATCTTTTTCTTGATAGCGTTTATAGCTACAGTACTTACAAGACTAATAACAAAAAAATTATACCTCTTACATAGTGCAAAAATGTCGCTTTTGATTACTTTATACTTTTTGACTATTGTTGTGTTCTTGTGATTGGATAAGATTTTATGAACAAATATTGTGGACTTACAAATATTTAACAATGTATTCTCAATATTTCCTGTAATGTTTTTGATATTGGTGACAGACAAGGTGTTTCATGAATGATTTAAAATGTTTAGTAGGGGTTGGTTGATATCTCTAGTAGAGTTTATAATAGTTTCTATAATAGTTTATGCGGTGATAAGTTCAGTTTGGATTAGGTCAATATTGCTGTCTTATCCTGAAATAATAATATTGATAGGCATAGCTATAATGGTAGTATGAAGATTTACTTGACTACAAATCTTGGAATATTTCCGTTTTATGCCACTTTTGAAGTGAGAGGGAGATGAAGAAGAATAGCTCGTCGCTAATACTCCTAAGTTGATAGTGAAAAGTTTAAAGTTAAAAAAACTTAATAACTTTATAAGCCTTTAACTTTAAATTCAAGTACATCTCATATCTGAATATTTTCTTTTTGAAAAATTCAGGCATTTATTTCTAGTACATAATTAGCTTCGAATTTTGGTGTATAGATAGGACAAGTTTGTTCGTAACAAGGCTGAGATGTTTTTATATCTACAATTTTATGATCAGAGTTGATTCGGATGATATCCAAAGGAATCAAAGTATTTTTCATCCAAAAATTATGTTTTTTTGAATCTGGAAAAATAAAAAGCATACCTCTATCTAGACTCATTGACTCACGATTCATAAGTCAAATCTGTCTTTTTTCATTTGTGTCAGCTATTTCTACCACAAAACAAGTGTCTGAATAACAAATTTTATCTTGATGAGTAATAGATTTTGCTAAATACCAAATTCAGATATAGATTGTGGCTAAAATAAAAAAAACTATTGGTGCTGTTTTTAAAATTTTTGATTTATTTTTCATAATATTTAATTGATTTTTAAAATACAAATTTATGCTATGTATTTTTGGTAAAGTATCAATCAAAAATGACCTATAAATTTGCATTAAAAGCACTTTTCGTGTATAATTGAGTGATTATAGTTATTTTATATATCTATAATAAATGGAAAATAAAAAAATAGCAGAACAATATGACAAAAAACCTGATTTGATAATGCAATTTTTGGCACTTTTTAACCAAATTGACAAACATTTTGATAAAATTTTAAAATTGGACATATATTTACCTTACAATGAAAAACTAAAAAGGATAATAAATGGTAAATATACAATATCATGGTTTGTAAAAGTACATCAGTTTCAATTGAAATATTTTGGTGAAATTAGAAATCAAATAACTCATGGAATAAAACTTGATGGTCACACATATGTATATCCTAGTCCTTATGCTATAGCTCAATTGGCAAGATATGCAGACAATATAAAAAGACCACCAAGATGTATAGACCTTTTTGGCAGAAAAGTTTTTACCTGTAAATCAGACGATAAACTAATAAATATAGTCAAAGTAATGGAAGACCATGACTACTCTCATGTGCCTGTATATGATGAAAATGAAAATTATATTTGAGTTCTGAGTGAAAGTGAGGTTTTATCTTGGTTAACAAAAGATGAAAATTGAAAAGATATAAAAAATATAAAAGTCTGAGATATTCCATTGATACATGATTCTAAATATGTTATATTTGTACATAAAAAGTATAATATATACGAAATAGATAAATTATTTACTTTAAAAAAAGAAAGGAAAGAAAAACTGGGAGTTGTTTTTATCACAGAAAATGGTAGAAAAGATGAATACATTTTGTGAATTATCACAGCTGGAGATACTGCATTGGTAGATACTTATGTGATCCATTAAAAGATATAGTAGTCCCCTTTTCAAGGGGAAGGTCCCGCTTGCGGGAAGGGGTTTTAAAACCCACCACCCTTCGGGTCCCCCTCCCTTGAAAAGGGAGGTACTTAAAATATAAAAATTTACATAAAAAATTAGAATGCGAACAGATTTAATAAAGATGTTTCTAGAAAAAAATAAACAAATCAATCTATCCGCTATCAGAGATGCTGATGGTGTTTTTTTGAAACATATAAAAGATAGTATTGAACTGGGAAATGTAATAAAATTGAAAAAATGATACAAAGTGTGTGACATATGAACTGGTGGTTGATTTCCATTGTTGCCACTAGCTATGACAAATAAGGATACACAATTTGTATGAATAGATGCCAGAAGAAAAAAAGTAGATGCAGTAAATGATATGATCAAAGATTTATGACTAAAAAATGTAGTTTGTAAACGAAGTAGGATAGAAGATGTCGACGAAAAGTTTGATATATTAACAGCTAGAGCTGTATGATATGTAGATAAAATAATAAAATGGTCTTATAATTTATTGGAAAAAACTTGACTATGGATTTTGTATAAACAATATAGTGAAAATGAATACGAAGATATGAAAGAAATTTGTAAAAAATATAACATAAGCATAGAAAAAGAACATAGATATAAGTTATATAAAGACGATATAGAAAGGATTATTTATATTCTTAAAAAAGTATAAAAAAATGAGTATGCATAGTGCTTGATTTCATCACCTAAATGTAAGGAAAAGAACAAAGAAGAAAGCAAAAAGAATGGCAAAAAAAATGGCTCAGAGTATGGTAAATGAAGAATTGAAAAAAATATGATATAAAGAAATCAAGGAACACAAAAAAAACAATAAATTCAAAAAAATTATGGATAGAATGATATACGGGATAGCTCTTATATGACCTGTCTTAACTTTGCCTCAAGTATGGATGGTACGAGTACAAAAAAATGCATCTTGATTATCATTATTTACTTGGACTGCTTATGTGATAAGCCCTACTTTGTGGTTAATTTACGGTATATTACATAAAGAAAAAGCTATTATTTTTAGTAATATATTGTGGATAACAGTAGATATCGCAGTACTGATTGGTGCAATAATTTACGGATAAAAAATTTCATATTGCATTTTTAGGTTTAAATTATATATTTTTCTTAAAACAAAAAATAATTGTATGAAAAGAAAAATAAAAACAAACTTAAGAATAGGAATTTTAACCTTATTGCCAATAATAGTATTTATATCTATCGTAAAATGGATATTAAGTATGGTATTTGGCGTAAGTGATAAATTACTAATACTGATGTCTATGAATGATGTAATCAATTTTCAAATTCAACAAAATTTGTGGTATTGGAAAATTATATCTATTGTAGTCTTGATGGTGGTGACATGGGGAATCGGTTTGCTAATGAATCATTATTATATGGGGAAAAAAATAAAAAAATTTTTCCAAAGAATAATAAGAAGAATTCCAATACTAAACACACTGTTTAGGATGAGCGAACAAATAAATAAAATATCTACAAATAGAACTTCGTTTAAAGAGGTTGTGTTAGTAGAGTTCCCTGCCCCAGGCCTGTATACAGTAGGCTTTATTACTTCTGATAGAATTGAAATAATTGAAAAAATACTAGATTCAAAAGAAGTTTATAGTGTGTTTATACCTACAACACCAAATCCAACAAATGGATATTTGTGTATTGTGAATAGGGATAAACTAATAAAAACAAAAATATCAATAGGTACTGCTATAGAATATATAATCTCTATGGGTACTTTAATTAATCTTGAAGAGATTCAAGAAATGGAAAAAAAAGGGTGATTTTATTTAATCACCCTTTTTATTTATAAGATAATTTATTCTTTATGTTTCTTGAAATTAATTCCCTATCCCACTTTTTATCTTTAAATTGATTGAAAAAATCTACTAAGGTTTGATGTTTTTTGTCAGGGACTAATATTCATGATTTTTCATCTATAAGCTCTGGAGATGCTCAGTCATTGTAAGCAAAAACTGGTACTCAAAGTAGCAGAGACTCTGCAGTCACCAGACCAAAACTTTCTTTGGTAATATTGATAAGTCATTTTGAGTTTTGAATTATTTTCATCTTTTCTTGTGGATCTGATATTCGTCATATAAATATGATGTTTCATTTTGTAATAGATTTGAGATATTCTTCGTCTGGACCACTTCACATGATAAGTAATGGCTCCTTGTTTTCGTTGAATAAGTGAATAATTTTGTCCAGTTCTTTTACGAATCTAACAAGTCTACCAACATATATGTAATAATTTTGTATATTATTTGAAATATTCTGTCAGAAAAAATGCTCATTTACTTTTGGGTATTTTACTTCTGAATCGATACCGTATACTTTTTTGGCCAAATCTGATGTGTATTGGCTATTTGTATTTACCTGATCAAAATTGGTGTATTGTTGATCTCGCTTTTGCAATTTTGGGGTGATGTATTTGAAAATCTTTAGCTTGTATCAGCTTAGTTTCTGTAAGTATTCCTCATGGTGACTTCGTATGTATTGCATAGGTGAATGTAAATATAGATAAGTGATGGGTTTAAATTTTCATTTATAATCTTTTTTGCAAAATTCGAGATTTTTGGCTATTGCAAAAGATGATATAACTACTTTTGGTGAATTGTATTTTTTTATTTTTTGGCTTAAGATTTTCATAAGTATTTTGTAAAAAAACATAAGATTGCGGTAATCTAATACGCTTGCAATAATTCATTTTTTGTGAGAAAATTTGAGAAATAGTCTGTTGAGCCAAGATGGTAATGCTGTAACTATTTCTATCTCTCATTTGTCTGTCTTTAAGAATTTTCTATCCGAAAATATTGTAAAAATCTTTGCTTGAGAAAATTTCTCTTGTTCTATGAGATCTAAAAAAACATTGAGTACTCATCATGGCATAATCCAACAGTTTACAAAAGATTTTTTCATAAAGACTAGTTAGTAAAATAAAATATTTCTGATTTTATTTGCTGGAATAATCGTATTGAAAAACAAAATGAAAACAATAAGAAGATTAAAAAATAGAATATAAATTTACTATTATTAAATAATAAATGAATAACGAAGAAAAGAAAGAATTAAAAAAAAATTTTATAAAATTTGCCATATGAATTGTATTGCTACTTATTTCTTGGTCTTATGTGCAAAAACATCCAGCTGAAAAAGTTAGCGTATTCTCTGGATTTGAGGTAATGTTTCAAAAGGCTGAAATATTTGTACAAAATATTTTTGGTCAACACGGAGAATTGTTGGAGAGAAAATATAGTTTGGAAAAGTATTATAAAGAACTGATAAAAATGGCTGAAAACAATAAATGTATGAATGTAGACAATATCAAAGATCTGCATGACACTTATACAAATTTAAAAGAGGAAAAAAAACATTGACTAGATGATGTATTGCCAAACTATACAAAGAAGGCGTATGAATTTGATAATATAGTAAAAAATAATGATTGTTAAATAAATTGATTGAAATACTTAAAAAAAACCTCGAATATCCGAGGTTTTTTAATTTATTTTACAAAAGGATAATTGCTTATCACAAAAATGGTATATTTATTCATCGAAAAACTACTAAATCCTTGAGTATGATATACAGTCAAAGTAACATCAATAATATAAAAAATACAGTATTGAAATATCATTCTATCACAAAATATTTTTCCACCTTAAATCATCAAATCTTTTGTATCAATACTCAAATTATCCTACCACCATCCAATGCTGGTATAGGAAGTATGTTGAATATTGCTAAAGCTAATGAGATCATACCAGCAAATGCTAGATACAAAACTCGTAGACCACTAGACAAAAGCATCTCACCAAACTTTACTACTCCAACTGGTCCAGTAAGAGAACCTAGAGATTTCTTTATCTTGGATCAATTGAAAGATATTAAACTACTTCATAATCTTCATAATGCTGCAAAAGTTAAATCAAATTGAGCTCAAATCTCTTTGATTCAGACAAACATTGCTTGCGGTATCTTGTATTTAATTTCTTTTATCTCCAAGTTACCCGATGTAACAAAAGCTAATCACAATATACAATCCTCTTCGCCACACTTTGAGGATATTATGTTTTTTGTATTAGCTCTGGTATAATGTATATCTATATTTTCTCAGATATTTTCTTTGAGTACAGATCAAACATTTCGTACATTTACGCTATTTTCATTTATATTTGTGATAATATCACCAGTTTGAATACCTAAAGAGTATGCTAAACTATCTGGCAAAACAGCATCTACTATAAGCGGTGTATCTATTTTGATACCACTGATAAGTCAATTGGATTCCAAAAAAGAATATGTGGGCATAAGCAGACTGTGAGATTCTCATTTTATAGCATTTTCTGGCAATACTGATAGGGGCTTTGTTCATATTGCAAATACAGTAGAAAATATAATCCAAGCTACTATCAAATTTGCCAAGACTCATCATGCCAAGATCAATATTTTGTTTCGAAATCTTGCTTTGATAAAACTATCTTTTGCATGAAAATCTTTTTTATCACTTGGGTCTTCTCATTTCATCCTACAAAATCCACCAAGTGGTATAGCATTGAGTGTATATTCTGTACCATATTTATCAGTTCACAATTTACAGATCTTTGGTGGTATACCTATACCAAACTCAAGTACTTTTACTCCACTTTTTCTAGCTGTGATAAAATGTCACAATTCGTGTAATATAACCAAGATCATAAACATTAAAACTCATATAATTATTGCTCGGATCATTTTTTTTTGAATTTAACAAAAAAATAAAAAAACTTTTGCCTTGAAAGATTATTTAATTAGTATTTTAAAACAAGAGTTTTTATTTTGAATCTGTAAAAAATGTACGTAGATGCTCATACACACTTAAATGATGAAAAGCTTTTTGACAATTGGCAAGATCATATCAAAGACTTTGAAAATATATGATGAAAAATGATAATAAACGCCTGATCAGATGATGGTTTTAATAAAAGATGAATCCAAATAGCCAAAGAGTATGAGTGAGACTTGAAAATAAAAGCTACTGTATGATTCCACCCATTTGAGATAATATCTTGAAAAATAGATGAAGATAATCTTGAAGAAAAAATAAGTGGATTAAAAAAAGAATATTTAGAGAATAAAGAATATATAGTAGCTATATGAGAAGCTGGAATAGATATAAACTATAAATGAAATCTAAAGATAGAGATGCAAAAAAGATTGTTTAAAAGACAATGCAAATTAGCAAAAGAACTAGATTTACCGATTGTAATACATTCTAGAGATGATTTTGAATCAACAATAGAAATCTTGAAAAAATATAAAGACTTAAAAATATATTTTCACTGTTGGGGATATGGTCCAAAAGAAGTAAAAATAGTACAAAAAATGTTTGGAAATGTACGAATATGATTTTGTGCGAATATTTCATACCCAAAAGCTCAAAATATAAGAGATAGCCTATTAGCTTGTGATATGAAAAATATACTATTGGAAACTGATGCTCCATATCTTCCACCACAAGAATTTAGATGAAAGACCAACTACCCTGTTTACGTAAGCTATACCTATGATTTTGTATCTAACCTATTGAATATAAAAAAAGAAGATATTGAAAATAAAATATTTACTAATTTCCATGATCTTTACAAAAAATAAAAAACATTGAAAAAGGTTGACAGTTTATTATAAAAATAATATTTATAATATAAAAATATATTATTATGGAAAAGCTTAAAAATACAAAAAATAATCTATCATCTAAAATAGATGATTTAGAAGATTATTTTCAAAAATCAAAGTATATAGCAGAAACAGGATGATTTCGGGAAGAAGAAAAAAAAGAAGAGTATAAGACTTATAAAGAATGTTTTTTGTTTGAATTAAATGATATATTAAAAAATAACAAAGAGATAAAAGAATATATAGATGAAAATAATAATATGTTACTATTGTTTGATAATACAAAAAAGATAAATCTAACTTTTATGTCAGATATAATAAATATATTAAAAAAATATTTAAAAAAGAGAAAAGAACTTGAAAGTATAAAACTAAATAAATCTAATGATATTGAAAACAATCTAAATAAAGATAAGTGGGAAGAGTTGGCTAATATATTGCAAATAAAGAAAAAAATAAATGAATATAATATAGAAGAAATTATTGCTACAATAGTAAATCAAGAAAATAAAGAATTAAACAAAAAATATAAAGAAATATGAAAATTTGAAAAAATATTGAGAAAAGAAAAAAATAGAGATATTAATTTATTTAATATAACAACTATAATAAAAGATAAAATTCAAAATGTTATAGATGCAAAAAAAGAACAAAAAAGAAGGTATGAATTAAGTCCAGAACAAAAGGCAATCTCGGCTCAAAAAGCAAAAGAAATTGTTGGAGAGATAAATGATTTTATAGAAAAAAATAATGTTGATTTAAAAAATCCAGAAAATATGGAAGATTTTAAAAATAACTTTTTGGATGATCTCCAAAAAATAATAAAATCAGTTGAAAATATATTTAAAGATAATAAAAATCTTTATCGAAAAAAGGAAGAAATAAAGCATGAACTCGAGTATTTATACGATATATACAAAAATATGAATAATGAAAGATTTGATATGGCAATAAAATGAAATTATTTATTTGGCGACATATACGAGTTATTGTTAAAATTAAAAGAAAAAAATGGCATTAGGCTGCCTAAAAAAATAAATGACTTATTAAAAATATATAAGAAGAGCGATGGCTAAACTCAAACTCTAAAATATATTTCCTTGTCGGCTAGTTCTCTTTTTGTACCTCGCTTGAGGGCTGAAATTTGTTTCATTATTTCTATTTTTTCTGGTGTATTGATTGCTGGATCTGAATATGGTACTTTCATAGAACAAGAAAATGGTCTAGATTGTGAACCATCGATACTCATCTTCATCATTCATTTAAATTTCTCAGAACTTTGAAGGTCCATTTTATTGAACTCAGGACCAAATTCGTTTTCCAAGAATTCAGCATCGGGAGCACCTACTTTAAGTGCGAATATTGTTCATACATTACCAAATATTGTCTTGGACATATCAAGATTTCATCCAAGTCATTCTTTTTTAAGTTGATCAATATATTGGTGTGCCATAGTTAGTCAAAGTCTATATTTTCTGGCTTCTGATAATATACTTTCAAAAGATTCTGATACATAATTTTGAAACTCATCGACATACAGATAATAGGGTTTTCTTTGGTCTTCTGTAATACCTGCTCTTTTTAGAGCTGCTAATTTAATCTGCATAGCTATCATCCTACCAATAAGTTGACTATTTACTTCTCACGTAAGACCTTTTGCAAGTTTACAAAGAATCACTTTTCATTCTTGCATAGCATTGTAAAAATTGAATGCAGATTTTGGTTGTCATATAATATTTCTCACATAAACTCATGTAGTAAATGGTCAAAACTTAGCTTGGATAAAAGGTATAATTTCTGATTTTTCTCTATCTCACATTTTTTTGTAAGTTTTGTTCCATCGTGATGCAATTACAGGATTTTTTACATTTCTAATTTTTGACTCTGCATAAGCATCATCGGTGAACAATCTCATTATATCAATCAATGTTCAACCATCTGGCTGCTCCATCAAAAGGAAACAAGCATTACGGAAGTAATCTTGTATACGTGGACCAAATATTTCATGTCCATACATATTTACAAACATCTCTACCATATCGTTTGTGATTACATCCCTCTCATCATCCGTATGTGCTCAATCCAAAGGATTAAAGGCTATAGGATATTCTGTATTTGATAGATCAAAATATATCAAATCATCTATTCTTTCTTTTGGATATCGTCTCATCATATTATCTACTAAGTCTCCATGAGGATCTATAAGACAAAATCAATTACCTCTTCTAAGATCTTCTTTGGCTTGAGTGATAAGCATGGTAGATTTACCTGTACCAGTCTGTCATACAATATAAACATGCCTAAATCTGTCTTTGTCTGTAAGTATAATATCTTTTTTGATTCATCCATATTCGTTTCGACCCAAAAGCATACCATCAGATGGCATATCTTCTGGAGCGGGTACTATCTTGGATTTTTGTCGAGCAATACGTGGATTTTGATTGAACCTAGAATGTGGAAAATGAATTATAGAAGATAGTTCCTTTATGTTTAAAACATTATTTTTATTAAAATTTTTAACTTCATAATAGACTCAATGATTGGTATAGAAATTTCTAAGTACTAAATCTTTGGCAAAAGATTTTATGTTTTTTATCTTCTTGATTTTTAAAGTATTAAGCCCAATATAATTGTATTGGTTAAACAATCTACTAAGTTCATCTACCATTTTTGCTGGTCTTTTTTTGTCCTCCGACATAGCAAATACTCTAATTTTGGTAAGAAAAACCTCATCATCCATCTTTTTTTCAAGATCTCATATCTGTTGTTGAGAAAAATCATGTTTATGTTTCTTTTCTTGTCTTTTTTCATAATCACTATCTTCCATAGAACCACCTTTTTGCATTTTAACAAATATTTTTTTGAAAAATCAAAAATCTTTTCACTCTTTTATCTTGTTTGCTTTTTTTCTCATACTTTTTAGCCAACTTTCATGTAATGGTTGGACTAATACTTGAAGCATCATCTTTTCGTCTTTTTCCACATTGTTGTATGCAGAGAGTATACTATCCATAGGATCTGCTTCAAAAGCTTCATATGTCTTGATAGGATGGGCACTATGCTTGGTAAGATTAAATTCTCATCCTGCCATATATTTACCAGCTTCCAATAGTTTTGGCTGCTCTACATCTTCTACAAGGGAACCAGGATAAAATGCAGCCACCATTTTTTTAACGGTAGAAAGATGGGCTGTGGGTACTCATATAATATATTTGATTTGTTCTTTTTCTATAAACATCTCCATAGAGATGTAATTGTTTCAAAGTTTTTTGTATTTTCGGGTATCTTCAAATATAGAATAAAAGTTTTTGTAAACTTGATTCATGACTTCTATATTGTTTTTCATACCTTGAGCATGATCTGTGGCTTCTATATCGGCAGATTTAGATGCTGCTCTTTTTTGAACTTTTACTTGTATAAATTTGATATTTTCAGTTTGTTTTTTTCTATGATTTTTTTGAAAATGCAAAAAAGTCATTTTGTATATCAAAATTCATAGGAAAGTAAGTACAATAAGGACTATTAGTGATATCAATAGGGGTCCCATGTGCAAATTATGTTTGAAAACTATGTAAATAAGCTATTTTTAGCTAATTTAATTATATACAATTAAAATTCAAATCATAAGTTTTTGTGCTTTCAAGGTAAAGTATCCCACCAAAAACTATAAAATGATACATAAATAGGGAAAATATCCTTATAAAAGTATACTTTATTACTTTATCAGAAAAATTGCACTTTAATTGGCATTTTTTATCAATTCTTGCATTTGTGGAAAAAATATTTAATAATCAAATGTACAGTATAAAACTAGCCTTTTATGTAAAATAGTTTCGCATTTGTATACAAATATAGTATAAAATGAGTAATACGCATAAAAGCTAGTTAAAGAACATTTGCCTCAACAAAATAGAACATTGAGTCAAACGCAAGTCCTCACATTCGTTCGGATACCCTAACATTCCACTATCCAACATCTTCCGTTATCTCTCCAGACATCGGATCAGTGCCAACGTTATGTGTCATATCCCTAATAAAAATGTTCATTCAAAAAGAAAATGGATGGGCGTTTTTTTTATTTTAATTTAGATTTATGTTAGAAAAAAGAAAAATATTTGACAGAAAAAAGAAAAAGAATAAAATATTAATGTTACTTATTGTCTGTAAACTTATCGTTAACATTAATTAGTATTTCATTATGGAAATCAAACAACACATAGGCAAAAACATTCGTAGATTTAGGCTTGAAAAGTGATATTCTCAAGAACAATTTGCTGTTATAAGCAAATTTCACAGGACTTATATAAGTCTAGTTGAAAGATGATTGAGAAATATATCTGTAGAAAATCTTGAAAAAATTGCAAATGCTCTTGATATATCCATAACTGATTTACTTCAATAATTTTAAAATCATGAAAAAAGAAGAAAAAATTTGTAAAGTTTTTTGAATAGAAACAAAATTGACTTATTTAAAATTAGAAAAATCTGATAAAAAATTACGAAAAAAACTTTTTGACTCTTGGAATATTCTAAACAAATGATTAAAGAATTATAATGCTAGATGAGCAAATCTACCAGAAGGAATTAGTGAAGTTGCTTTTTGTTTAGCAACATGATCTGTAAGATATTTAGAAGCAAAACCAACTCATTCAAAAGAAAAAATCAAACAAAGTTTTGATACATATAACCTTAAAACACAAGAAACAGAACAAATTAAAGCCTGCTCAGTAGAATATGATTTAACAAGTTTTTGACCTAAAAGCAAACGAGATAAATTATACTTTCTTGATTTTTATAGAGACTGAAAAATGGATTGATCTTTTGATGTATATCTTATTCCAAATAAATATATTACTTGAGCAAATGTGAATAAATGACAAAAATTCACTGATCAACAATGAGAAAAAAGAAGACCTAGATTTTCAATTAAAAAAGAAATTATCTGACCAAAGAAAATTCAGCCAATTTTAAAGAATGTAAAAGTTTGGTAGGAGAAATTTTTATAGTAGGATTTATTGCCTCTAAAATAGAAACACCTATTCTTTCAAGTACTGGAACAGAAACGCTATTCCCTGCTTGTTTATATAAATGACTATCAGCTAATTTTGGTAATTTAAAATTACTTGGATAACCTTGCATCCTAAATGTTTCTCTAGGAGTCATTTTTCTAATTCATTTTTTATCCATAATCAGTGGAACATTATGTCATCCTGTTCACATATTCGCAGTAAGAGTTGGACAAAGTCACATTTTATTTTCTCTTACATATTGTCTTCTCCATTGATATACTGTATCATATCTCTTCATTCATTCTACTAATTTTTCATATAGATGAGAATTATTATAATAATATTTTTCTTCAGCATCTTCATTTAATAGATCTCTAAAAGAGACCTCTAATCAAATTTTAGAAGGGAAATGAAAACGATTAAAGGCATTTTTATCTCTAAATCACACTATATATATTCTTTCTCTATTTTGTGGAACATTTCAGTATTGGTGACTATTCAAAACCTTAAAATGCACATAATATCATAATTCAACTAATGTTTCTTTTATAACTTTAAAAGTATTTCAATTATCATGCGAAACGAGATTTTTAACATTTTCTAAAAAAACAACACTAGGTTTCTTCTTTTCAATAATTCTTGCTACATCAAAGAACAGATTTCATCTATCATCTTCAAATCATTTTCTATATCAAGCTATACTAAAAGCTTGACAAGGAAATCATGCACAAAAAATATCATGATCTGGTATTTCATTTCATGAAAGCTTAGTAATGTCTTCAAAAAAATATCAAGAATCAAAAAGTTCTTTATTATGTTCATAAAAATTAAGACGATATGTTTCCATTGCCTTTTTATCTATTTCACAAACAGAAACACATTGACCTCACAATCTACTAAGCGCTAGGTGAAATCATCAAACTCCTGCAAAAAAATCTACAAATTTAAACATATCAAACTATGAATTTATATAAAACCATATCGTTATGATTATGATAAAGATTCAATTTCATAAAACAATATTTTATTCAACTGTATTACTAGTAATAAAATAAGCATAAACGAATTTTGTTGTATGATCTCATCATCAGGTTCATCACTTAGTTCAATGTTGATCAATAAAATATTTTTCTACTGCTCTTGCATCATCAGTAGTAAATAAGGCCTCAGTACAACACCAATTTCAGTTCTGTCTATCAACATTATGTTGTTGAAATAGTCTTTCTTCAGGATTACTTGCAATTCAAACATACCAATCCTTAAAGTAAGTCTGAAATTTTCACATATAAGACTTGATAAAGTCATAGGCTTGTTGCTGTGTTCGCATAATATATTGGGTTAAAAATTAAATCTCATAAAATTGATTATAAAAAAATTTCTCACAAAATCAAGAGAAAGTGAATATAGGTGAATATATAAATAAAGACAGATAAATATTTAGCTTGCAATACGTCCCAAAAACGATATTTATATATCATATCAATTTATATGTTTCTTTCATCCAAAATGCTACAAAGAATTTCAAAGAGCCAAGATAATGTTCTTTCATATTACAGAAATTACATAGCTCATAATTGAAAATCACCAACTTATGAAGAAGCATCAGAAAAATTAGATATAAATCCAAGTGCAATCTACAAACACATTCAAAACCTAATAGATATGTGATATATACAAAAAGATGCTTCATGAAAGTTGTTTATTCCAGAAAATTTCGACAAGATTCCTATTTTATGAGAAATAGCATGCGGAGAGCCTCTAACCGTTTATGAAAAAGTAGAAAAAATGATAGATATTCCTAAGTCAATGATGAAATGACCATGACCTTTTTATGCGTTAAAAGCAAAAGGATCAAGTATGGAAGATGTACAAATTTTTGAATGAGATATTTTAATAATCAGACAACAAGATGACGTAAGCGATGGCGATATTTGAGTAATAATAGAATCAGATGATTGAGATGAAAAAGCGACACTTAAAACAGTATTTCACACTAAAGCATGAATATTGTGAAAACCAAAAAATAAAAGATTTTCTAACATAGTTATAGACAGAAAAAAGGCTTTAATTAGATGAAAATTAGCAGGAATCATATCTCAATTTTAATAATTTTTTAGCTTTAAAAAAATTCCATGAAAAATTTCATCAAAAAAATAAACAAAATAGGAATTAACATAGATTTATCAAAAATTCAAATGATAGATAGAGAAGAATATGATAATCTAAAAAACACTTATCTTAAATGAGATAAAACCAAATGGAAGATTGATAAAAATGAAGAGATTCAAGATTATCAAGATAATATGTATAAAATATTCAAATATCAAATAGAAACAATATGAACAATTGACATGGCGCAAAAAACTCTTGGAAACATGTTTTCAACCTTAGGAACAAGCAATGAAGAACTTGCAATAAACGATACAGAAAAAGATTTAACAATAAAATATTATCTCATAAGCATTTACTTACATATACTATCTTGTAAACATAAAAAAAAACAATGAATAGAAATTACAGATAAAGATTTAAAAAATATAAAAGTAATAATTTCAAATTTATTCTGATTCATAATAACTAATTACGACATAGAAGCATTATTAAGCTATGAAAAGCTTAAAAAGAACATTGCAGAAACATACACCAAGAACCAGATCAATATATTCGAGGAAATAAAAGAAATTTTATGAGAATCAGAGAGCAATAATATGTATAAAGAATTATATTATGATAATATTTTCAGAAATCACAAAGGAAAGGATGCTATAAAATATTTTCACGAATTATTCAACAAAAATAAAGAAGAATTTAAATATGTCTCTGATTTTGTTCTTTTTAACACAATACTAAACACACATAAATATTCATTTTTTGCAACAGACATTACAAATAAAATATGAATTAAAAAAAACGATTTAGATGACTTTTATAAAAGAGACATAAAAATATTAGATTTTTTTGAAAAAAGAATAATTGAATATGGAAAATTTTCAAAGCTTTATATAGGTTTAAGTTATGCAATAACACTCTGACATTACAAAAGATTTTTTGAAAATAATAACATCACAATAATAGATAATTTCAAAAAATTAAAAAATTTTTTATTAAAAAATATTGCATGACTAGAAGAAGAAGAAAGAATATTAATTAAGAAGCACACAGCACATATATCATTACTAATAATATATTTATATATATTAGAGTCGATCAAAAAAATCAATATCAATAAGATTGATGATTCAACTATAGAATGATTATTTAAACTAATAAAAACAAAACAAAAAGAAAACCAATTCGACACAATTCAGAAAATGGAAAAAAGTAATAATGATAATTGGTTATGTAATTATATACGACTAATGTATTTATATACTCGCGACACATTAAGATTTGTAGAAATTGAACGATTATTTGAGGAATTTAATTTTATTTCTGAAAACCCACAAAGATCGATTATAAACCTATATAATTTGGTTCTAGTAAAACACTTTAATAGAAGATTAAATATGATTAAAGACTATAATGCAGTCGATGAAAAAACATTAAATAAGATATTTATATCTCTTTTAAAACAAGAAGAAACAAATTTCAGACAAAAAACAAATGAAGAAGCCGAAATTATAGAACTTTTAAATAAGTATGAAAGCAATAAAATTGAATTCAAATCAAGTTTTTGTGTTAATATACATGAGTTAATTCAAAAGAAAAACAAAGAAATTATAGGAGAAAAATCATTTTATTGACCATATTTAAAAACAATTGTTGCTTTTTTAAATTCATGATGATGAGAAGTAGTATTATGAGTATGGGAAGAAAAAAGTTTTGAAAAATTTAAAAAAGATGAAAACATAAAAGATGAAGATATTAATTATTTTATTTTAGAAAAAAATGAAGAAATACCTTGAAAATATATATTATGACTATGATATGACATGACATTCAAAAATATTGATGAAGAATGAATACAAAGAATATTTGATCAAACTATACATAAAAATTTAGACCCTAATCCAGTAAATTTATGAATCATTATAGAATGCAAAATATTAGACTTTTTTTGAAAAAAAATAGCCAAGATAATTGTACCAGCCTCAAAAGAACCAGTTTATCTTAAAACAAAAACAGAAGAGATATTTTATATAAGACAAAACTGACAAAGCATACCTATAAAATGACGTGAGATGGCAGAATATCAAAGAAAACACTTTTCTAAATAATTTTTATTTTTATGTTATTTTAATTTAGAAAAATGCCCATCCATTTAAAGAAAAACAAAGTAATTAAAAGATACGAACACATAACAGAGCCTGTAACGACATATTTCATACGTCGTACGAGGCTCGGACGTTAGACAAAATATTTTTGTGGTAATGAATTTATAAGGATAAAAACTTTTATTCTCTTGCTATAAAAAAGTAACGAAAACTATTTGTTACTATAAATTTATTTTTTAATTATCTTTATTATGAAAAAAATTTTATTTGTTTTCTTTTCTCTATTTTTAATTACTGCTTGTTCTGTGAACAATAATGAAGTTATTTTTGAAATTAAAAATAATTCAAATAATGATATTAAAAATGTTGAAATACTAGCCTCAGAAGAAACTTGTAGTACAAAAAATTACAAAGAAATAATTTCACAAAATTCCAAAGAAAAACTCATTTTAGATTTTTCTTATATAAAAAATTCTGAATGTTCTCATCCAACTTCTGACGGAGCATATATTTTTACTTACAAAATTGATGATGAAACGTTTGAAAAAAGATTCGGTTATTACACAAATGGCACACCTTTAGACAAAAAAGTTGAGATAGAAATAAAAGAAGATAATCAGATTTTTATTAATGGTGAAGAGCAAATAAGAAAAAGTAAAAAACATGATTCTAATGATAATATTTTAAATTTTCTAGAAAAAAAATTAGCTTGGACAAATGAAGATGATGGTGTTGCGTTTTGTGCTTATGAAAAATTAGGAGAACAAAATAGCGAAATTTATTTAAGTGCCTTTTGTCAAGAATATTATGTAAGAG
This sequence comes from Candidatus Absconditabacterales bacterium, assembly GCA_035446765.1. Classification (GTDB taxonomy): domain Bacteria; phylum Patescibacteriota; class Gracilibacteria; order Absconditabacterales; family Absconditicoccaceae; genus JALOAF01. Next base: position 7,383 of record DAOTFU010000001.1, on the reverse strand, counting down.
ATGAAGAAATAATCTGTCCTGATAATAAATCAAAAGAACTTTGTTTTATTACAAAAGATCCAAACAAAAAAGAGTGTAAAGAAAAATGTAAGTATAATAAAATAAAACCTTATTTAGCGATTGGAGGAGGTGTTTCAGTTCCTATAAAATTAACAAAAGAAAACGATTCGTTTACTCTTTGGGAACCGAGAGATGGAAGCTATTATACTAAAGACTTAAAAGAGACTTTTCCAAAAGAATTTTATGAAAAAATAGATGATGTTGATGGTTTTTTACTTAATTCTGAAAATATCAGAAAAGCAGAAAAACATTTTGGTGTAAAAGCAAGTTTTGAAAATAAAGAATCTATAAATAAATCTTGTAAAACAGATAATGATTGTGGGATTCTTCCTGCAGATTATGCAATTCGTTCAAATTGTCCTTATACAACGAGATGTGAAGAAAATCAGTGTTTTGTTGGGTGTTATAATTTTAGAGATTATACAGATTTTCCGAAACTAAAAGAATATTCTTGGGAAGATATTGAAAAGATAATCAATTCAGGTGAAGTAACAGAAGTTTTTCAGTCTCATGCTTTAGATGTAGAAATTAATCTAAAAGATGGAACAAAAATTTCTACAAAAGAACCAAAAATTGATGCAATTTTTGGTTTAATAGATACTTGTGGAGAAAAATGTAAAGATATCAGAAAAGCAACAGAATAAAGTTTTTAATTTGTTGATTTATTGCCACAAAAAGACATCATCTAACAGCCACTATCCAAAATTGTTCGTACCTCACACCTTCGGATCAGTGGCAAACGTTGAGACGAAATAGCTCCGCATCGGACCGCTTCGCTCTCCGCTATCGCTCCGTCCTTTTCTTCGCTCTTCCGTCTCAATGGGGCGGGATGGTTGTTGGCTCAGCGCTATCGCGACTTCGCTCAACAACAGCATATCCACCATTGCACCATTCACTACGTTCACGGCTCAACGGCGGATCATCCCGCCCCATTAGATGATATATGAATATAAAAAATTTCATAAAAAACATACAAAAAAACTAATATAGAAATTATTGTTTAATATATCATTTGAGATATTTTAGTATTTTTTCTTTATTGTTTCTAGTTTTTACATCACTCAATACTCGTTCCATTGCTTGGTTTAATAAATCTCAAACTTTTGAGCTTGGTGGTATCTGAAAGTATTCCATGATAATTTTTCAATCTACTTTTAGATCCTTGGATGTAAATTGTCACTCTTTCTTTTTCAAATTTTTGAGTATCTTTCTCAAGTCCTCTACATCTGTAATATCTGAACTATTTTGCATAGGATTATACTGCCCTAGTCTATCTGCTATAGCGATATCCAACAAACTGTTAACTTTTTCAAATCATGCTTCACTATAAAGTTTTCTCAATTTTTTGGATCTATTTTCTGGTTTTGCATCTAATATCTCACCAGGGACATGATGTTTGGCTATATATCGAGATATATCTTTTATTTCATTTTTGGAAAATCATAGATTTGCAAGATCTTTTTTTGCCAACTCTGGACCAGAATTTCTATGATTTAGTGGTCATGCCAGTATTTCTCTGATTTCACCACGATCCAAAGATTTGTCATATGCTGCATACTGCTCTACTTTTCATACATCATGATAAAGCATAGCAAATCTAACTAGGTAATCTTTGTTGATTTTTTGCAATTCATACAAAGTAAGTATGGTGTGTGCATAAGTATCGAAAGGGTGGTATCTAACTGGTTGATCAACACCCATAGTCTCTGACAAAGCAGGAAAAATATATGATAATAATCATACTTCCTGAAGCAAAGATATAAGCGAAAATGGATCTCCAGACACAAAAGTCTTTTGCACTTCGTCTTTGATCCTCTCTTTGGCTACATTTTGTACCAAATCTTTGTGAGATTTGAGTGCAGATCGAGTCTCTGTGTCTACATCAAAAAGTTGTATTTTTTGATTTTTTTTTGAATTATCTTTGAGTTTTTGATTGAGGACAGATACAAATCTCAATGCGCGAATTATTCTCAATGCATCTTCTGTAAATCTTTTGTCGGGATCTCAAACACACTTTATCTTCTTTTTTGCTAAATCTTGTATTCACATATGAGGATCTACAATGATGCGAATAGTATCTTGTGCAAATTGTTTTTTGTGTGAAAATACTTCTTTGATAATATCTAACAAATATATCGCAAAATCACTGTTGAATTGAGATTTTGGAAATAATTTGGAGATAATTTTGTGATCTTGTATTATAAGTAAATTTTGATCTTGATAAAAAAGTATCTTATGTTTTTTCAAAGAATCTTGTACTTGATCCAAATCATAGATATTCTTTTTTTTGAGATTTCTATGTCATATAGATATCTTTGATATCTTGGTAGAAAAATAATATATACAATTGATAGAAAAATCTCTCCTATTGGAATCTAATAAAATATCATCTTGTCGATTTATCTTTTCTGGATGGCGATTGTCAGAATATTCATTTTCTGTGCGCAAAGGTGTGAGTTCGTACTGAACTTTCTTGTGTTTTGGTATCAAAGTAATAGTACCAAATTTTTCAGTAATAAAATGTGATAAATCCTTTTTGTCTATTTTCTCGTAAATATCTACGGGTTTTCATGACATAGTGAAATCTATGTCTGTGGGTTTTTTGTTGATATCTAATATCAGATCCCTCACAGATCATCATACCAAAAAAATATTTTCAGTTTTACATTTTTTCTGAAGAAATTTTTGATGTTTGTCTAATATATGTATAAAATCAAAATTTAACATAATTTGTAGTTTCTAAAAAAGCAATCTCATGATAGAGAATTGCTATTTTATATCAAGATAGAAAATATTTTTATTATAATTTGTCTGACTCTTCTTTCACTTCCTCTTTTGCGTCATCATACTCTTCCACTGCATCTTCATAACGCTTCTCTGCTTTATCTAAATTCTTTTTTGCTTTTTTTAGCTCTTTTTCGGCTTTTATAAAATCTTTAGATGCTTTTTCATAATCAGATTTGTTACAAGATGACAACATAAGAGCTGATGATAAAAGTGCAATCATAGCTACTTTTAACCTATTAGTCTTTGGGCTATTTGTCTTATTTGTTATCGTAGATTCTCACTCCAATTCCTTTCGAGATTTGTGTGGAACATGATGAGTTTGATTATCCATTAGTACAGACATAGTTTTTTGATTTATATTGTAAACTGTTTTAAGTATATATATTTTTATTATTTTGTCAAGTTTTTTTACTTATAATAAAATATTGTTGATTTTGGGGGTTATTTGTATATATATGTGTCACAATATTTCGGGTGAGTAGCCTGCCATAGGCAGATAAACTCAGCTGGTTACCCCGCAGGTCTGCGGGGTTGGGGATAAGGTCCTGCTATGTTGTATTTATATGGGTGTTTAGCTCAGCTGGTTAGAGCAGTCCCCTCTTAAGGGAAAGGTCCTGGGTTCGAATCCCAGAACGCCTAAAAGTTTCATCACTTCTGACCTGATGTTAGGGGTTTTTTTGATTAGAAAAAGCTGACCCAAAAAAGGATCAGCTTATAAAGAAATTATCATAGTCAATAAAAATAATTCTAGCCAAATACATGGCCTGCGTAACCAACTTTACCAGTTTTCATTATATCTACTGGTGTTTTACCACTACCAAAATATTCAAGCAAATCAAAAATAACTGTATTAGTAATTTGCTCAATTTCTGCAATAGTACCGTTAAACCCATTAGATCCCATTCTGCAATCACCTTCTTTTTGATCTACAGCAGCATAGGTAACCTGTGCTTCACCTTTTTCTAAAGTAATAAGCAACCTTCCAGCCATAGACAATGAACGGAAAGAAATATCACCAATTTTGAATTTAAATGCGCGGTGTTCATACATAAAGGACTGAAGATACATCTCAAATAATGATTTAAAACGTTTTTTTATTATATTGAACCTATCCTCAATAACCTTGTACTTTTCCGGTTGCTTACACATAAGTTTAATCAATAAATCAGGAGTCATTTCAGCATCAATGATACTTTCTCGAGCAGATAAAAATGTATTTAACCCTTCTTTTGGCTCTTTATAAATTACAACATTTATCTTTTCATCTTGAAATGTCTTGTAATCTGCATTTCCATTATCATCTGGTTTATACCACTTTGTGGTTTCAACTTTAACAATAGTAGAAACATCCAAATCCTCCTTTGTGATTTTTGCTATCAATTCTAATGCACGCATAATAAACATAGCATCACGATCTCGTTTTTTTTGAGATTTGATAATAGCATTCTTTGAATCAATAAAGTATAGATCATAACAAAGTGAACCTACAAATCCCTTTTTTAAAAGAGCTCCGTTTGTTCCATTGAGATAGTCTCCAGTAAAATACATAAGACTACTATCCATACGTTGGACATCAACATTAACAATAAATCGCTTATCACCTTTTAGAAAAGATGAGTGAGATTCTTTGTATTCCTTTTCGAATAATTCTTTCAGGAAAGGAAATTCAACCTTTAATGATTCTAATTTATTTATATTCATAATTAAGATCTCCTCGCAACATCCCGTTGCTATTTTTTGTGAGTTCGGCATCCCGCCTTAATGAACTCGGAGTTAAAAATTTATTTAAATAATTGACTATAATTTTAAATAACTTCTTCAAATAGGATAATATATATTCTATACAAGAAGTCAACGTATACCAAACTATATATGTTCAATGCTAGGGAACTTAAATATATATCTAAAATTATAAGTAGTAGTAACTAGGTAAGTTTTTAGCAATCTATCTTCTTGTGCTCTAGTTTACTATACAATACAAAATAACGGATAGCCTTCTTAAATCAGTCACTATAGATACATTCATAAATCTGTTCGAAATTGTTCGGACTCGGTCTAAAAGTTTCATTACTTCTGACCTAGTGTCAGATTTTTTTTATTCATTAAAAAAATTAAACATATTGACATTAAAATGAAAATATCTATTGTAAAGTAACTAACAAAAACAAGTTAAACCAAAATAAAACAAAAATGAAAAACGGAAACAAACTTGAGTTAAATCAACTCACAGCTATTTCTTCTATTGATGGAAGATACGGCTCACGAACTGCTCCCTTAAGGGAATATTTGTCGGAATATGCACTGTTTAAGTATAGAACGCTTGTTGAACTGAAATATTTCCTAAAAATGAGTAAAACAGTTCCTCAATTATCAGATTTTGATATTTATTTGAACATGTTCTTCTTTGATTCATTTATTACCCAGTTTTCTTTGGAAAATGCTGAAGCAATCAAGAATCATGAAAAAACGACCAATCATGATGTTAAAGCAGTCGAATATTTCTTAAGGAGTCATTTTGATGAGATGACTATCGGTAAATTCAAGGAATTTATTCATTTTGGTCTGACATCGTATGATGTTAATAGTCCTGCAGTGAATATGATGGTCAGAGATGCTTTAACAAATGTCATTATTCCTGAGTTGGATGAGCTTATCCTTAAAATTCAGAATTTTGCTGTCGTTTGCGAGGATATTCCTATGCTTGCTCATACGCATGGTCAACCTGCAAGTCCCACTCGTCTTGATAAAGAAATTAGAGTATTCATTGATCGATTGATTAAGCTTCGTCAACAAATTAAAAATTATGAATTTGAGGCAAAATTTGGCGGAGCTACAGGAAACTTTAATGCACATTATGCTGCATATCCTGATATTGATTGGCATGATTGGGCAGAAGATTTCTTGTTGGAAGAGCTTAATCTTAAACGACAAAAAACAACTACTCAGATTGAATCCTATGATAATCTTGCTGAGCTATTCGATCTTTTGAAACGTCTGAATACCGTATTTATCGATCTGTCCCGTGATATGTGGACATATATATCGATGAACTATTTCAATCAAAAACCGAAGAAAGATGAGGTTGGTTCGTCTGCTATGCCACACAAGGTGAATCCGATTGATTTTGAAAATGCAGAAGGGAATGCTGGCATATCAATAGCTTTATTTGAGCATCTTTCAACGAAATTGCCGGTATCACGACTTCAGCGTGATCTGAGTGGTTCTACTGTGGAACGGGTTATTGGTTTACCGATTGCTCATTTCCTTGTTTCTATTCTCTCGTTACAGAAAGCGTTTGGTAAAATTGTTCCCAATAAGAAAAAGATTGATTATGATCTTGAACAAAATTGGGCAGTGATTGCCGAAGGTATCCAAACCATCTTACGTCGTGAAGGCTATCCTGATCCTTATACTGCATTGAAGAAGTTGACACGTAAAGGAGAAAATGAACTTATCACGAGAGAAGTTATCCATACATGGATTAATAATGAACTTGATATCAGTGATAAGATAAAAACAGAACTCAAAGCGCTTACTCCGTGGAATTATGTTGGTAAGTAAGTGTCTAATATTATTATTCGGCTGGATTATTGTTCCAGCCGTTTTTTTTATAAAAACAATAAAATGACCCCGAAAAAATCGAGGCCATTTTTATTTTAGATTTTTGTTTGACTAATTGTTTGGATTTTTTTCTGTGCAAAGATACCAATCTTTGTTTTCATACTTCTCGGGATAAGCTTTAGCATCTTCCATCGTATTTGCAGGTGGTACTATCACCTTATCTCCAAATATCGGATTGTTTGGCCAATTTTCTGGTGTAGCTCTCTTGTGAACTGCTGTAGTTTGTAAAGATTTTACTAATCTAAGTATTTCTGCTACACTTCTACCATTTGAAAGTGGATAATACATGATAGCTGATATTTTTCATTCAGGATTAATCACAAATACTGCTCTAACGGTAGCTGAATTATCTGCGTTTGGATGTAACATACCATACAAATGAGCAATTTGTTGTCATGCTAACAAAGGAAACTCTACTTTTATTCAAAAGTTTTTTTCAATATTTCTCAACCATTCTATATGACCATGTATTCCATCTACTGAATATCACAATAATTCTGTATTAATCGCTTTAAAATCTTCATAAGCGTTTTGAAATCCAATAAATTCTGTAGTACAAACTGGAGTAAAATCAGCTGGATGAGAAAACAATACTACTCGCTTACCCTTGTAATCTTCTGGGAAATTAACTTCTCACTTAGTAGATAATGCTTTAAAAGCTGGAGCCATATCTCATATCAATGGCAATGTGTTTTGATTTTCCATAATTATAGTTTTTATGTATTAAAATAATTCTTTATAAGAATTGTTCTTGTATTGAACAATTATCTTATATTTGTTTTGGATTACATTGCAAGAGAAAATGAAAGTAATTATCTTTTTGACATTATAGCTTGCAAAACAAGGGCTTTTTATTAGAATTTTCGTAACAAATTTATCTCAAATAAATATGTAAAATGGTAAAAATCCATATGT